>NZ_MEGA01000067.1:0-12910 GCF_001725695.1 Microbacterium sp. SCN 71-21 | reverse complement strand
CTCGGGCTCGTGCAGTCGCATGCGTTCGGCGCGGATGCCGCGGCCCGCCACCTCGCTCGATCGATCGCCGTGGCCGACGGCGATATCGACGGCCACATCGCGCGGGTGGTGCAGACCACCGCCGCCGACTACGGCATCGACCCCGCCGATATCTCGGTGCGGGTCCGTTGCGCCCCGGCGGACGACGGATGCCCCGCCCCCGGTGCCGTGCTCACCGCGACGGTGCAGACGCGCGTGGTGTTGCCGCTCGTGCCGCCCGTGTTCGGGTGGGAGGATCTCGCGGCGCTGCCGATCGAGGCGTCGGCGGTGCAGCTCGTGTCGGCGGGGCCGGGACGATGACCGCGCGGTGCGCACACGATGACGAGGGGTCGATCCTCCCGCTCCGATGACGAGGGGTCGATCCTCCCGCTCGTGCTCGGCTACGGGATGCTCGCGATCGCCCTGGTGCTGGTATGCGCGGAGGCGACGGGTCTGTTCCTCGCGCAGAAGCGCTTGGACGGTGTCGCCGACGCGGCGGCGGTGGCCGCGGCATCCTCGTATGACATCCGGTTGGAGGGCGAGGGGGCGGTGATCGTGCAGCGTGGGGAAGACATCACCTCGGGTGCCGAGCGTGCGCTGGCCGCGACGGGGGCCGACGCCGTGCTCGTCGACGCGGTGACCGACGACGGTCGCTCAGCGCGGGTGACAGTGACGTCGACCTGGCGGTCGGTGCTGCTCTCGCCGTTCGTGCCGGCGGGGGTCGATCTCACCTCGACCGCCACGAGCCGCGTCGCGCTGCGGTGACCCGGGATGCCGCGATCACGTGTGCCGCGGGGTGGTCACGTAGGCCCCGGGCGCGCACGGCAACGGCCGGCCGCCCAAAGGCGACCGGCCGTGACCAATCGAGACGAGGTCAGTTGAACTCGAGCGGGTGCGTCCCCACGCGGCCCGCACCGTCACCCGTGTCGAGGGCGTCGATCGCGGCGACCTCGTCGGCGGTCAGCTCGAAACCGAACACCTCGAAGTTCTCGACCATGCGCTCCTTGCGGGTCGACTTCGGGAAGACCACGAAGCCGCGCTGCAGGTGCCAGCGGATGACCGCCTGCGCCGGGCTCACACCGTGCGCCTCGGCCGCCGCGACGACGGCCGGGTTCTCGAACAGCGGGTACTTGCCCTGGCCGAGCGGACCCCACGACTCGATGATCGTGCCGTGGTCGGCCGCCCACGCGAGCACGTCGCGCTGCTGGTAGGCCGGGTGAAGCTCGATCTGGTCGACCGCCGGCACCACGCCGGTCGCGGCGACGAGGCGATCGAGGTGCTCGGGCAGGTGGTTCGAGACGCCGATCGAGCGAGACAGCCCCGCATCGCGGATCGCGATGAGCTTCTCCCACGCGTTCACGTAGGTGTTCTTCTCGGGCGTCGGCCAGTGCGTGAGATACAGGTCGACGTGGTCGAGCTGCAGCTTGTCGAGGCTCTCGCGGATCGCGGCGAGCGGCTCGTCGCCGGCCTGCCGGTCGTTCCAGAGCTTCGTGGTGATGAAGAGCTCGTCACGGGGGATGCCGCTTGTCGCGATCGCGGCGCCGACGCCCTCCTCGTTCTTGTAGATCGCGGCGGTGTCGATGTGGCGGTAGCCCACCTCGAGGGCCTCGCTCACCGCCTTCTCGGCCTCGGCCGGCGGCACGAGGAACACGCCGAAGCCGAGCTGGGGGATGTCATAACCGGAGTTGAGGGTCACAGAGGGAACGGTCATCCCTCCAGCCTAGGAGCCCGGCGCGACATCGAGGCCGAGGGGGCGGATGCCGCGGCATCCGCCCCCTCGCAGGTCACAGGCGCTGGCCGCCCGACGCCTCGATACGCTGACCCGTGACCCACGCCAGGCGCGGGTCGAGCACGGTCGCGATCGCCCGGCCGACGTCGTCGGGCTCGCCGATGCGGCCGAGCGCCACCGTCGGCAGGATCATGCCGCGGTAGCCCTCGTCGTCACGGATGCCGCCGCCCGCGAAGTCGGTCGCGGTCGCCCCCGGCGCCACCGTGTTGACGGTGATGCCGCGCCGGCCGAGGTCCTTCGCGAGATACAGCGTCCACGTCTCGATGGCGGTCTTCATCGCGGCGTACACCGAATACGCCGAGTTGGCGGGATTGCGGGTGAGGCCGCTGGAGATGTTGACGATGCGGCCGCCGTCGGTGAGCAGAGGCTCGAGCTGCTGTGTGAGCAGCACGACCCCGGTGAAATGCACGGCGACCAGCGCGTCGATCGTCTCGTGCTCGATGCCGCCGAACGGTGTGCTGCCGGCGAACCCGGCGTTGTTCACCAGCCCGTCGAACGTCTCGCGTCCCCAGGTCGCCGAGAGCGTGGCGCGCAGGGTGTCGGCGAACGCGGCGAACGTCTCGGGCGCGGTCGTGTCGAGCTCCAGCGCCACCGCGCGCCGCCCGAGCGCCGCGATGTCGGACACGACGGATGCCGCGTCGCCGGCGCCCGATCGATAGGTGACGACGACGTCGTCGCCGGCGGCCGCGACGGCGAGGGCGGTGGCGCGGCCCAGGCCACGGTAACCGCCGGTGATGAGGATGATTCGTGAATCGGTCATGTCTCGATCGTCGGGCGGGGCGCGGCATCCGGGAAGGACTCGTCGATCGGGGGATCGGCGATCCCTTGCTCGCGCGCCGGGTCGCGGCGACCATGGGGGAGTGGACCGTGAACAGCTGGGCGACTTCCTGCGCCGCCGACGCGAGGCGCTGCAACCCGAGGACGTCGGGCTCGCACGCAGCCCGCGCCGCCGCACGCCGGGGCTGCGTCGTGAAGAGGTAGCCCAGCTCGCGACGATGTCGACCGACTATCTGAACCGGCTCGAGCAGGGCCGCAGCCCCCAGCCGTCGGAGCAGATGCTCACCGCCCTCGCCCGCGCCCTGCGGCTGAGCGACGACGAGCGCGGCCACCTGTTCCGCCTCGCCGGGCACCCCGCGCCCGAGCGCACCGGCGGCAGCTCGCACGTCGCGCCGGCGATGCTGCGCATCCTCGACCGGCTGCGCGACACCCCCGCGCAGGTCGTGAGCGAGTTCGGTGAGACCCTCGTGCAGACCGCGCCCGCAAAGGCGCTGCTCGGCGACGCGACGGCCCTCACCGGCCTCGCGCGGGTCACCGTCTACCGGTGGTTCGCGCAGCCCGCCTCGCGCGACGTCTACGCCCGCGACGACCACGACGAGCGCGCCCGCGCCTTCGTGGCCGAGCTGCGCAGTGCCTACGTGCGCTACGGCGACGACTCGCTCGCCGGTCGGGTCGTGCGTGCGCTCGACGACGAGAGCCCGGAGTTCCGGGCGCTGTGGGCCGAGCACGAGGTGCGCGAGAAGCATCCCGCCACGAAGCGCTTCGTGCACCCCGAGATCGGCACCTTCACACTCGACTGCCAGACGCTGCTCGACACCGACACCGGACAGCGACTGCTCGTGTTCACGGCGACCCCGGGCACCCCCGACGCCGAGAAGCTGGCGCTGCTCACCGTCATCGGCACGCAGTCGTTCGTCGAGACCCGGTGACTCCGAGTCGCTAGCCGCGTCGGCTCGTCCGCGCGTGCGGCACGAACCGGGGCACGTAGCGGATGAACGCGAGCGCGCCGGCGAGACCGATGAGGCCGACGGCGCCGGTCGCGATCGCGAGGCTGCCGGCCGCGGCGATGATGCTCACGAGCACGGGAGCGGTCGCCCCGCCCGCATCGCTCAGCGTGCGCCACGACCCGAGGAACGGCGCGGGATCCGCGCGCGGTGCGACATCGGCCCCGAGGGTCAGCAGGATGCCGCTCGAGAGCCCGTTGCCGAGCCCCAGCACGATGCCGACGGCGAGGTACCAGCCGAGGCGTCCCGACACGTCGTGGGTGAAGGCGAGCACCAGGAATCCGCCCGCCATGAGCAGCATGGCCGGCAGGGCTGCCCACAACCGCCCGAAGCGGTCCATCACCTGCCCGCTCGCGTAGAACAGGGCGAAGTCGATCGCGCCCGACACGCCCACGACGAGCGCGATGGTGCTGGCGTCCAGCCCGATCGACACGCCCCACAGCGGCAGCACCACCTGGCGGGCGGCGCGCACCGCCGACAGGGATGCCGCGGCCACCCCGAGGCGCGACAGCATGCCGCGGTGGCGCCACATCGTGCGGAACACGCCCTCCCGCTCGAGCGCGACGACCGGCTCCCCTCCCGACGGGGCGACGCGCTCGGGGTCGGGACCGAACAGCACGAGAACGACGAGCACCGCGAGGCATCCGGCGAAGAACCAGAGCGCCGCATGCTCGGTGCCGAAGACCGCGAGGAGCCCGGCGGCGATGAACGGACCGACGAAGATGCCGAGCCGGAAGGAGCCGCCGAGCAGCGACAGCGCCCGCGCACGGAAGTGCAGCGGCACCCGCGTCGTCATGAACGAATGGCGGGCGAGCCCGAACGCAGCCGCGCAGAAGCCGATCACGAACACCGCCGCCGCGAACACCGGCAGGCTCGGCGCGAACACGGTGCCCAGCACGCCCAGCATCGCGACGCCGCCGGCGATCGCCATCGTCACGCGCTCACCGGCGCGGGCGACGAGCCAGCCGGCGGGGAGATTGCCGACGAGCTGCCCCACCACCAGCGCGCTCGCGATGAAGCCGGCACCCGCGACATCCGCCCCGAGCTTCGTCGCGATGACCGGCACGAGGGGGATGACCGCGCCCTCGCCGAGGGAGAAGAGGATGGTCGGCCCGTAGATCATGGGTGCGAGTCGGCCCAGCACCAGGCCCGCACGATCATCCATCGCTTCCACGTTAGTCTGGACTGTCATGCTCGAGCTCGATCTGTCCGCCGATATCCAGGCCATCCGCTCCACGTTCGCCGACATCACCGCCGTCGTCGACGTCGATGCGCTGCGCGCCGACATCTCTCGCCTGAGCGAGGAGGCCGGTGCACCCGACCTCTGGGACGACCCCGAGAAGGCGCAGAAGGTGACGAGCGCGCTCAGCCACCGTCAGGCCGACCTCGCCCGCATCGACGCGGTCGCCCGCCGCCTCGACGACCTCGAGGTGCTCGTCGAGCTCGCCAACGAGCTCGAGGACCAGGACTCGGCCGACGAGGCCCGCCGCGAGCTGAAGGACCTCGGCGAGGTCATCAGCCAGCTGGAGGTGCAGACCCTCCTCGACGGTGAGTACGACTCACGGTCGGCGGTCGTCACCATCCGCTCCGGCGCCGGCGGCGACGACGCCACCGACTTCGCCGAGATGCTCATGCGCATGTACCTGCGCTGGGCCGAGCGCCACAAGTACCCCGTCAAGGTGATGGACACCTCCTACGCCGAGGGAGCCGGCATCAAGTCGGCCACCTTTGAGGTCGACGCGCCCTACGCCTACGGCACCCTCTCGGTCGAGGCCGGCACCCACCGTCTCGCGCGCATCAGCCCGTTCGGCGGCGCCGACAAGCGCCAGACGAGCTTCGCCGCGGTCGAGGTCATCCCGGTCATGGAGGAGGCCGTCGAGGTCGACGTCCCCGAGGGCGACATCCGCGTCGACGTGTTCCGCTCCTCGGGCCCCGGCGGGCAGTCGGTCAACACCACCGACTCCGCCGTGCGCATCACCCACCTCCCGACCGGCATCGTCGTCTCGATGCAGAACGAGAAGTCGCAGATCCAGAACCGCGCCGCGGCCATGCGCGTGCTGCAGACCCGACTGCTGCTGCTCAAGCGCGAGGAGGAGGCGGCGAAGAAGAAGGAGCTCGCCGGCACCATCACGGCGAGCTGGGGCGACCAGATGCGCTCCTACTTCCTCTACGGTCAGCAGCTCGTGAAGGACCTCCGCACCGGCCACGAGGTCGGCAACCCCGCCGTGGTCTTCGACGGCGACCTCGACGGCTTCATCGCCGCCGGAATCCGTTGGCGCAAGCGCAAGGACGACGACGACTGACATCCGGTGAACGGATGTCGCGCCCCCGGGTGTCGCACCCGGATGCCGCGAGAGCCGCGCTTAGGCTGACACAGCCATGATCCGGTTCGAGAACGTCACCAAGCGGTATCGCGGCACCTCCAAGCCCGCCCTCAACGGCGTCGACTTCGAGGTGCAACGCGGCGAGTTCGTCTTCCTCGTGGGAGCGTCGGGATCGGGGAAGTCCTCGTGCCTGCGTCTGATCCTCCGCGAGGACATCCCCAGTCAGGGCCGTGTGGTCGTGCTCGGCAGGGATCTGCGACGGGTGGCGAGCCGCAAGGTCCCCTACTTCCGCCGCAACATCGGCTCGGTGTTCCAGGACTTCCGGCTGCTGCCGACCAAGACCGTCTTCCAGAACGTCGCGTTCAGCCTGCAGGTGATCGGATCCTCACGCGGATTCATCCACCAGGCGGTGCCCGAGGCGCTCGCGCTCGTGGGCCTCGCCGGCAAGGAGAAGCGCCTTCCGCACGAGCTGTCCGGTGGTGAGCAGCAGCGCGTCGCGATCGCCCGCGCCCTCGTGAACCGTCCCCAGGTGCTGCTGGCCGACGAGCCGACCGGAAACCTTGACCCCGCGACATCCGTCGACATCATGCAGCTGCTCGCCCGCATCAACGCGAGCGGAACCACTGTGCTCATGGCGACGCACGAGGCCGCGTTCGTCGACCAGATGCAGCGCCGAGTGATCGAGCTGCGCGGCGGCGAGATGGTGCGCGACGAGCGTCACGGCGGCTATGGCGACACCTCATCGATCCCGCGACTGCAGCCGCAGCAGGAGCGCGGCGCGGCCGCCGTCGCTGCGTTGACCGAGGTCATCGAGCTGCAGAAGGAGATCGCCGCGGACTCCCAGGCGCCGGTTCCGCCGGTCGCCGCGCAGCCCGCGGTGGCGCCGCAGCCGGCGGCGCCCGCCGCGGCGCCGGTCACCCCGCCGCAGGCGCCCGCTCCGCAGGCCGCGCCGACCGCCGCGTCGGCACCGGCGGCACCCCGCCCCACGGAGGCGGATGATCTTTCGCTCGACGCGCTGGGCGTCGCCGACCGTCTCGGGCTCGAGGGCCCGGGCGAGGAAGTGGGACCCACGCGATGAGGCTCGGACTCGTTCTCGGCGAGGCGTTCGGCGGGCTGCGCCGCAACGCCTCGATGGTGATCTCGGTCATCCTCGTGACCTTCGTGTCGCTGACCTTTGTCGGCGCCGCCATGCTCATGCAGTCGCAGATCGGCAAGCTGCGCTCGTTCTGGGTCGACCGCGCACAGGTCGCCGTCTACATGTGTTCGACAGTGTCCCAGGCGAAGAACTGCGCCCCCGGCACCGCGGCCACCGACGACCAGATCGCCGCCGTGAAGGCGACGCTCGACGGATCGACGCTCGCGCCGCTCATCAAGAACTACACGTTCCAGACGAGTCAGGAGGCCTACCAGAGCGCCATCCAGCAGCTCGGATCGCAGTACGCGTCGGTAATCAGCCCCGACCAGATCAATGCGACGTTCTGGATCAACCTCAAGGACCAGTCGCAGTCCGACGTGCTCGCCGAGCAGTTCTCCTCGACCGCGGGCGTCGAAGAGGTCGCCGATCAGATGCAGTACCTTCAGCCGCTGTTCTCGGCGCTGACGGTCGCGACCTACATCGCCGTCGGCATCGCCGTGCTCATGCTCATCGCCGCGGTGCTGCTGATCTCCACGACGATCCGATTGTCGGCGTTCGCCAGACGTCGGGAGATCGGCATCATGCGTCTCGTGGGAGCGTCGAACCGGTTCATCCAGACCCCCTTCGTGCTCGAGGGCGTGATCTCGGCGGTCATCGGGTCGGCGCTCGCGAGCGTCACGGTGTGGGCGGGCGTGCAGTTCGGCGTCGGCAGCTACCTGCAGCCGAGGGTGACGTTCATCACCTCCTGGGTCACGACGGACGACCTCTGGTACGTCATCCCGGCGATGATCGTGATCGGCGTGGTGCTCGCCGCTCTGTCGGCGGGATTCGCGATCCGGCGGTGGCTTCGCGCCTGATCCCGGCTCCGATAGACTGGGGGGCTCGCGTCGATCGGCGCGAGTATCCCGGAGGAGCAGGTCATGGTCAAGGAACGCGGGGAGAAGGTCGTCGCGACCAATCGTCGCGCGCGCCACGAGTACTCGATCGAGAAGACGTACGAGGCGGGCCTGGTGCTCACCGGCACCGAGGTGAAGTCGCTGCGCCAGGGGCGCGCGAACCTCTCCGACGGGTACGCGTTCATCGAGCGCGGTGAGGCGTTCCTCGACGCGGTGACGATTCCCGAGTACTCACAGGGCACCTGGAACAACCACTCCGCGAAGCGCCTGCGCAAGCTGCTGCTGCACAAGGACGAGATCGTGAAGCTCAGCCATGCGATCTCCGCCGGCGGCTACACGCTTGTGCCGCTCAAGCTCTACTTCTCTGACGGCCGCGCCAAGGTCGAGATCGCGGTCGCGAAGGGCAAGGCCGAGTACGACAAGCGCCAGACGCTGCGCGAGCGCCAGGACCGCCGTGAGGCCGAGCGCGCGATGCGCACCCGCAACCGCCTCGGCGACTGATCCTCAGACCTGGGCGGATGCCTCGGCCACTTCGGCCGCGGCATCCGTGAACGCCTGCTTCGGCACGAACACCAGCAGCACGGCGGCGACGAGCGCGGTGACGCCGCAGACGATCCACACGGTGAGGTATCCCGAGAAGGATGCCGCGGTCTGCCCGCCGCCCTCGGCGCCGAGGCTGCCCTGGAACAGTGCGATGCCGAACGCGCATGACGCGATGGCGCCACCGACGGTCTTCACGGAGTTGGTGAGACCCGTCGCGACGCCGGTCTGGGTGGCCGGCGCAGCGGATGCCGCGGCGGCGGGGAGGGCGGCGACGAGCGCGCCCGATCCGAGTCCCACGACGACCATGTTCATGACGACGCTCGCGTAGGCCGAGTGGAAGGGCACGAACAGCAGGAAGCCGACACCCACCAGCACTGCGGCGCCGATCAGCGTCACCCGCGGGGTGACGAGGCGTGAGATCACAGGGAAGAGGAGCGCGCCGATGATCATGGCGATCAGGTAGATGCCGATGATGAGGCTCGTCTGGAAGCCGGTCGTGCCGAGGCCGAACCCTGCGGCGGCCGGATCGGTGCGCGCGAAGGTCGACAGCGGTGCCTGTGACCCGAGCACGCTCACGCCGAACAGGCCCGCCGTCAGGAACACGGGACCGAGCGCGGGGGAGCGGAACATGCGCACGTCGATGAGCGGGTCGTGATGGCGCAGTTCCCACAGGGCGAACGGCACGACCAGCGCCACGCCGACGAGCGTGACCCCCCACGAGAACAGATCTGTCGGGCCGTTGATGCGCAGCAGGCTCAGCCCGCCCGTGAAGGAGAGCAACGCCAGAGAGATCAGCACGAGTCCGACGGTGTCGAGGCGGCCGCCGGTGGTCTCGGGCGATTCGCGCACACCGAACAGGACGACGAAGAAGCAGGCGACCACCGCGACGGCGGGGATCGAGAGCACCAGCTGCAGGGGCAGCGCGTCCACGAGCGCACCGCCGATGAGTGCGCCGGAGATCGCGCCGATCTCGAGCGCCGCGACGAGCAGGCCGGCCGCACGTGCGGTGAGCACAGCGCGCCCCTCGCGGCCGCGCGTGCGCGACCAGATGAGGGCGATCTCCAGCGGCAGCCAGACCACGTAGAAGCCCTGCAGCGTCCACGCCGCAAGGAAGACCGGGAACGAGTCGGTGAACGGCAGCGCCGCCGACGCGGCTGCGGTCAGTGCGGTCGAGATGAGCAGCATCCGCTTGTGTCCGACCATGTCGCCGAGCTTGGCGAAGGCGGGCACGACCAGCGCCGAGAGCATCAGCTGGGTTCCCTCGAGCCAGTTCACGTCGGCATCGGGAATGGACAGATGCCGGGCGATGTCGGTGAGCATCGGGGTGTAGTAGCCCTGCAGCACGCCGCTCGTGAACTCGACGAAGGCCAGGAATCCGACGACGCCCGCCAGGGCGCCCAAGCTCACGCGCGCAGACATCGCGCTCCTTCCACTGGTCCGGGTGGGTTCACTGTATCGGCGGGTGCGCCGCGCCGTGGGCGTCACACGCGCGCCGCGGTGACGGCGGGGAATGGCAGGGGCGCGGCATCCGTTGTATTCTGAAACGCTCGGATGCCTCGCGCTTCCGATCGCCCGCAAGGGCATGGCAACTCCACAGTGCGACAGCGGCCCCTCACCGAGGGAACATGGGGATGATCGGTTTCGACATCGCCTGCGAATCTGCGAGAAGCGGGCCGAGGATGCAGGGTTATCTCGTGAACGCCCCCTGCGAACCAATAACTGCCAACAAGTCGCAGTCCGACTTCGCCCTCGCTGCCTGAGCAGCGAGCCCGAGTCCGTCAGTCCGTATGTGATTCCGATACGGGTCCTGGCGTCATCTAGGAATCTTGCTTCGTAACCTCGCCTGAGGGTTGCGAGGGACTCTTTCAGGATGAGTCCGTCGACGCAGGTGTCTGTGACAAGCGTCGGGACTGAGAACACGTCTGCACAGACTGTGCCCGGAGAAGGCGCAGAGACCCAGCGATGGACGGGGGTTCGATTCCCCCCATCTCCACCATCGCCGCTGTCGCACTGGGAGTGGCCGCCACTCAGAGGTCTATGATCGCCGCGTGCAGCTGGTAGTCGCGTGCCCGCACCATGTGGTCGGCCATGAGCCGTTGCGCGGCCTGTGCGTCGCCCTGCAGCACCGCGTCGAGGATCGCCAGATGCTCGGCCTGGGATTGTTGTGTGCCGGCGATCGACCGCGGCCACGGACGCTCGTGCAGCAGGATCATGATCTCGGCGCGCTCGACGAAGTCGACGAGCGCGGGATTGTGCGACGCCTCGATGAGTGTGCGGTGCCACGCGCGGTGGTGCTCGGCCGCTTCCTCGTCGGTCGCCTGGTCCGCGCGGCGCAGCAGCTCGACCATGCGCCCGCGTTCCAGAGGCGTGGCGCGATCGGCGGCGAGAGCGGCTGCCGACGACTCGAGCGCGATGCGGATGTCGAAGTAGTCGAGCACCTCCTGCGTCGACCGCGTGCGCACACGGTAGCCGCGCGCCTCGCGCACGAGGATGCCGTCGCGCTCGAGCATCGCCAGCGCCTCGCGGATCGGCGTGCGCGAGGTGCCGAGCTCATCGGTGAGCGCGCTTTCGTAGAGCCGGGTGTCGGCGCCGATCTCCCCGCTCAGGATGAGGGCGCGCAGTGTCGCGTGGTGATCGACCGCGGCGGTCGACCTCCGGGTCTTGGTCGTCACGTGGTGCCCCCTGCTGCCGTGCGGCGTGTGTGCGGATCGTATCAGCGCCCTCGTCGGCGCCGACAAGTGGTCAGAGCGCGATGCGCCAGTGCGGGTGATCGGCCTTCAGGGCCGGCTCGCCGTCGCCGAACAGGGCCTCGCGAAGGGTGCGCGCGCCGTGCTCCCGCTCGGGCAGAACGCCGCGGCGGCGCAACTCCGGCACGACGTATCGGATGATGTCGTCGAATGTGCCGGGACGCACCGCGTAGGCGAGGTTGAAGCCGTCGAGGTCCGCGACCTCCGCCCAGCGCTCGAGCTCGTCGGCGACCGTCGCCCCCGAGCCGACGATGGTCGGTCCCATCCCACCCACGGCCATGTACTCCGCGACCTCACGCAAGGTCCAGGTGCGGTCCGGGTCGGCCGATGCGAAGAACTTCGCCGAGAACTGCGCGCCGTTGGAGGCGATGTCGGTGAGCGGGATGTCGGGGTCGAGGTCCGCGACATCCACTCCGACCGGCCCCGCGAACTGCACCATCGCGCCGCCGTAGTCGGCGTAGCGCTGCAGGTCGGCGAACTTGGCCCGGGCGATCTCGTCGGTCTCGCCGGTCACGATCGTCGCAACCGCGAGCACCCGCACCGATTCGCGTGCGCGCCCGGCCGCCTCGGCGGCGGAGCGCACGTTCGCAACGATCGGGGCCAGCACCTCGGGGCGGGTGCCGTGCACGAAGACGCCCTCGGCGTGCTCCGCCGCGAACCGCTGCCCGCGCGACGACGATCCCGCCTGGAAGAGCACCGGGGTGCGCTGCGGCGACGGCTCCGCGAGGAACTCGTCGGGCACCGAGAAGTAGCGGCCCTCGTGACCGATCGGCCGTACGAGCTCGGGGTCGACGTAGACGCCGCGCTCCTTGTCGACGACGGCCGCGTCGGCATCCCACGACAGCTCCCACAGCTTGTGCGTCACTTCCAGGAACTCGTCGCCGAGGTCGTAGCGCTCGTCGTGCGCCAGCTGTTCGCCGCGCCCGAGATTGCGCGCCGCGCTGTCGAGGTACGACGTCACGATGTTCCAGCCGACCCGCCCGCCGCTGAGGTGGTCGAGGCTCGCGAGGCTGCGCGCGAACGTGTAGGGGTGCGTGTAGCTCACCGAGGATGTCACCGCGAAACCGAGGCGCTCCGTCACCGCCGCCATCGCCGACACGAGCGTCAGCGGGTCGCCGATCGGCACCTGGCTGGCCGTGCGGAGGGCTTCGTCGGGGCCGCCCTTGTAGACGTCGAGCACGCCGAGCACATCGGCGAGGAAGATCGCGTCGAAGCCCGCTGCCTCGAGATCTCGGGCCAATCGGGTCCAGTACGTCAGTGAGCGGTACGCCCGCGAGTCGTCCTGCGGGTGCTGCCACAGGCCAGAGGCGATGTTGCCGGGCGAGAAGTTCTCGAACGCGTTGAGGTGCAGTCGGCGAGGCATGCGTCTCCTTGTCAGACGGCCGCAGGAAGCGCGGCGAGCTCGGTGGCGGCCGCGGCGAGGTCCACGCGGACCCCTTCTGCGGTCACGGCGAGGGCGAGGGAGGTCAGATCGGCGGCGATCGTGGCGAAGCCGGCGCGAGGACCGGTGTGGTTCAGACGCAGGTGGCCGGCGGGCACGTCGCCTACCCCCGCGGTGATGCCGGAGCCGCGGGCGGACGTCGCGCGCAGCACGCGGGAGCGGTCGGTGCCGTCGGGGAGCAGGATGCCGGTCATGAGGCCGGAAGCCTCCTCGACGCCGCGGGCCCACGGCTGCAG
>NZ_MEGA01000066.1:0-14635 GCF_001725695.1 Microbacterium sp. SCN 71-21 | reverse complement strand
TCGAGGTCGTGACGGCCTCCGCGTCCAGACCCCACGCGTCGAGCACCTTCTTGTAGGTGCCGTCCTTGATCAGCGCGTTCAGCACGATGTTGACCGGGGTGATGAGCCCGTTGCCCTTCTTCGTGGCCGCCGCGATGTTGGCCGTCAACGGCCAGCCACCGGGGATCGTGCCGACCAGCTTGATGTCGCCGGTCTCGCGAGCCTCCCAGGCTCCGGTCGGGTTCGGACCGAAGTTGGCGTCCGCGCGACCCGACTGGAGGGCCAGCGTCGCGGCGGCGACGTCGTCGTAGTACTGCAGCTCGGCCGGCGCCTTGCCGCGGGAGACGAGGTCCTTGTTCCACTCGAGGAGGATCTTCTCCTGGTTCGTTCCCGAGCCCACGATGATCTTCAGGCCCGAGATGTCGTCGGCGGTGGCGATCTTCGAGATCGAGCTCGTGGACTTCACGTAGAAGCCGAGCACGTCCTGACGGTAGCTCGCGAAGTCGTAGAGCTCCTTGCGCTCCTCGGTCACCGTCACGTTCGAGGTGATCAGGTCGTACTTGCCCGACTGGATTCCCAGCGGCCAGTCCGCCCACGCCACCACGACCGGGTTGTAGGTGAGGCCCAGACCCTGCGCGATGAGCTTGCCGAAATTCGGCTCGGTGCCGGCGGGCTCGGTCTGACCCTCCGGGATGTACGCGAGCGGCGGCTGGTAGGCCGCGACCGCGACGGTGAGCTTGCCCGGGTTGATGGGCGTGAAGCCGCTCGCCTTCAGAGCGGCGACCGCCTCCGGGACCTCGTGCCCTTCGATCCAGGTGATCTGGTCGGTCGCCGGGTTCGACGATGATGCGGCGGGGGCGGCGGCATCCGCCTTCGCCCCACCCGCGATGTTGACGGCGGCGATGATGCCGCCGACGACAGCGGCCACCGCGACGACGGCGATGCCGGCCGCGATGCCCTGCTTCTTGCTGATGGCCATTGCTGTGTTACTCCTTCGGTGGTCCTCGGGTCCGGGTGGGCCGAGGGTCGGGGGGCGGATCGGGCGGGGGTTCCGCTCAGGTGAGCACCTTGGCGAGGAAGTCCCGTGTGCGCGCATGCTGCGGGCGCACGAGAACGTCCTCCGGGGTGCCTTGTTCCACGACCACCCCTTGGTCGAGGAACACGATCCGGTCTGCCACCTCGCGCGCGAATCCCACTTCGTGGGTCACGATCACGAGAGTGGTGCCCGCGTGCGCGAGGCCGCGGATCACGTCGAGCACTTCGCCGACGAGTTCGGGGTCGAGAGCGCTGGTCGGCTCGTCGAAGAGCAGCACGCGGGGCTCCAGCGCGAGTGCGCGGGCGATCGCCACGCGCTGCTGCTGACCGCCCGAGAGCTGCCGGGGGTAGTGGTCGGCGCGGTCGCCGAGCCCGACGCGCTCGAGCAGGCCCAGGCCGAGCTCCCGTGCCGCCGTCTTCCCCACGCGCCGCAGTGCGAGCGGTGCCTCGATGACGTTCTCGAGCGCGGTGAGGTGGGGGAAGAGGTTGAAGTTCTGGAAGACGATGCCGACCTGCGTGCGACGCTTCAGGATCTCCCGCTCGCGCAGCTCGTGGAGCTTCGTGCCGCGCACCTCGTAGCCGATCAGGGTGCCGTCGATGGTGACCGAGCCCCGGTCGACCGATTCGAGGTGGTTGATCGTGCGCAGCAGGGTGGATTTGCCCGAGCCGCTCGGCCCGAGGATCGCCACGACCTCGCCGGGGGCGATGTCCAGGTCGATCCCGCGCAGCACCTCGATGCCGTTGTAGCTCTTGTGGACGTTGTGGATCTCGACCCGCCCGGTGCGGGCGGGGACGACGGTGGCGCTCATCGCGAGCGGCGGCCGCGCCGGCGCCCGCCGGGCTCGCCGCGGCATCCGGGCGGGGTTCGTCACCGAGACGCGCCCACCGCAGCGCCACCCAGCGGCGGAACCGCTGCAGGGGGGTCGGGGGCAGCACCCGCACGGACCCCCGGGCGTAGTGACGTTCGATGTAGAACTGGGCGATGCTCAGCAGGGTGGTGATGATCGTGTACCAGACGACCGCGACGAGAAGCAGCGGGATGACCCGGCTGTTGCGGTTGTAGATGACCTGCACGGCGTAGAAGAGCTCGGGCAGTGCGATGACGAACACCACCGAGGTGCCCTTGACGAGGCCGATGACCTCGTTGGTGGCGTTGGGGATGATGGAACGGGCCGCCTGCGGCAGGATGATGCGGCTCAGTCGTCGCCACGCCGGGATGCCGAGGGCCGCGGCCGCCTCGTGCTGCCCCTGGTCGACGCTGAGGAGTCCGCCGCGGATGATCTCCGCAGAGTAGGCCGCCTGGTGGAGGCCGAGGCCGAGCACGGCGGCGGCGAAGGCGCTGATGAGCTGCACCGTCGGGAACTGCACGATCCAGAAGTCGGTCGTGAAGGGCGTGCCGAGGCCGAGCGTCGGGTAGAGGTAGCCGAGGTTGTACCAGACGATGATCTGCACGACGAGCGGCACCGAGCGGAAGAACCAGATGTAGGTCCAGGCGATGCCGTTCAGCAGCGGCGAGCCGCTGAGCCGGGCGAGCGCGAGCAGCGTGCCGAGGCCGAATCCGACGACGGCGGCGATCACCGTCAGCGTGAGGGTGTACCCGAAGACGCCGGTGAGCACCGGCTCGGAGAAGAAGTAGCGGGCGAAGACGTCCCACTCGTAGTTCTCGTTGACGACGAGTGACCACGCGAACTGCGCGATCGCGAAGATCAGCAGGGCGCTGAGCACCCAACGGAACCAGTGCCGGGTGTGGACGACGCGGAACGATCCGAGGTCGACCCGGGCGGCCGGGGCGGGGGTCGGGTCGTCGACGACGCGGGCGCGTGCGAGCGTGTCGGTCATGCCTGCTCCTTCGGGGGATGCGGCCGGTCGCCGCGTTTCCGCCACGGTAGGGGCGTCGCCGGTGTGCGCCGGAGGGCGCGTTTCACATGCCGCAACCGCGCGTCGCACGCGGTAACAGTGCGATCAGGCGGTGCGCAGGATCCGCTCGGTCACGCGGGTGCAGAAGTGCAGGGCGTCGACCGGCACGCGCTCGTCCGCGGCGTGGAACTGCGCGAACACGTCGAACTCGTGCGGCACCTGCAGGGCCACGAAGCCGTAGCCATGGATGCCGAGCCGGGCGAAGCTCTTGTTGTCGGTGCTGGCCGGCAGCAGGTAGGGCACGACGAAGCCGTCGGAGTCCTCGGCGCCGATGGCACGGTCGAACACGTCCAGCAGGGGAGAGTCGGAAGCCGCGAGGGTGGCGGGTGTCCAACCGCCCCAGCGGATGTCGATGTCGTCGCCGACGATTCGCGTGATCTCGGCGCGCAGGGAGTCGTCGTGACCGGGGAGCACGCGGATGTCGAGGCGCGCCCGCGCCTCGGCGGGGATCACATTGGTCTTGTCGCCCGCGATCAGCACCGTGGGGGAGACGGTGTCGCGGGCTGAGGCGGCGAGGAACGTCTCCGCGTGGCCGAGGCGCGCGAGGGCGTCGGACAGGTCACCGAAGGGCTCGCCCGTGTGGGCGGCGTACACCCGCAGGAAGCGGTCGAGCGCCTCGGTGCGCTCGACCGGGAAGGGGTGGTCGCCGAGGGCGGCGACCGCGCGAGCGAGACGGACGACGGCGTTGTCGGCGGTCGGGCGAGAGCCGTGCGCGGCGCGACCGCGGGCGGTGAGGGTCGCCCAGGCGACCCCCTTCTCGCCGACGGCGGCGACGTAGGCGCGCCGGCGCCCGGCGGGGATCGAGAATCCGCCCACCTCGCTCACCGCCTCGGTGACGCCCGCGAGCAGGTCGGGTCGGTTCTCGACGATCCAACGCGCACCCCAGACGCCGCCGGTCTCCTCGTCGGCGACGAACGCGAACACGATGTCGCGCGCGGGCACGATGTCGTTGCGGCGGAAGTGGCGGGCGAGGGCGAGCAGCGTGCCGGCGAAGCCCTTCATGTCCACGACTCCGCGACCGTAGAGGTAGCCGTCGTCGTCGATCTCGGCGGCGAACGGCGGATGCGTCCAGTCGGCCGCGACGGCGGGGACCACATCGAGGTGGGCGTGAACGAGCAGGGCGCCGCGGGCCGGGTCGGCACCGGCGAGCCGCGTGACGATCGATCCTCGGCCGGGTCGCGGTTCGAGGAACTCGACCTCGTAGCCGACCTCCTCCAGCGCCTGCTGCGCGAGGCGCGCGGCGCGGGTCTCGCCGTCGCCGATCGTCGCTGCGTCGCCGGTGTTGACCGAGTCGATGCGCAGCAGGGCCCGGGTGAGGTCGAGCGCGTCCTGTTCGACGGCCGACGTCATCGCGGTTCGCCGCTCAGTGCTCGTGAGGGCGCGCGTCGCCGGCGAGCTTGAACGCGAGGCGCCCATGGGCGTAGCCGCCGCCGGCGCGGATCGCGGTAGCGACCCACGCGGCCTCCGCCAGCTCGGTGTCGGTCGCGCCGGCCTTGACGGCGTTCTGGCTGTGCGCGTCGATGCAGTACACGCACTGCGTGGTGATGCCGACGGCGAGGGCGATCAGCTCACGGTACTTGAGCGGGATCGCCCGACCCTCCTCGGCGAAGACGGCCTGGTCGAAGGCGGAGAACGCCTGCAGGATGTCGGGCGTCTCGGTCTTGTAGACCTTGGTGAAGGTGCGGTCGGCGGTGCGGTCGAAGTAGTCGGACACGATTCCTCGGGATCAGTCGAGACGGGAGTGGTCGCCGAGGCGGTGCCACGTGCGGTTGTGATAGACGAGCGCGTCGCCGTGGTCGCCGGGGTCGACGTCGCGGGCGATGCTCGACTGCAGCGCGTGGGCGGCGATGACGGTGGAGCCGCCTGCCTCCATGCGGTTGATGATCGCGCAGCGCACCCAGGCGCGCACACCGTTGTAGACGGGCTCGCCCGTGGGAAGACGCGACCAGTTCGCGGGGTCGGCGAAGCGGTCGACACCGCTGGTCGAGGCGAGCCGGGCCACGTCGAGATCGTGGGCGTCGAGCAGGTGCACGACGATCGTGTCGGCCGCGACGATCGTCGGGGTGGCCGATGAGAGCGACG
Organism: Microbacterium sp. SCN 71-21; assembly: GCF_001725695.1. Taxonomy (NCBI): domain Bacteria; kingdom Bacillati; phylum Actinomycetota; class Actinomycetes; order Micrococcales; family Microbacteriaceae; genus Microbacterium; species Microbacterium sp. SCN 71-21. The sequence continues at coordinate 9,622 of NZ_MEGA01000066.1, read as the reverse complement.
ACACCGAGAAGATCAGCAGCGGCGGCTCGGCGCTGACGGAGGAGACCGAGGTCGCGGTGAGGGCGACGGGTCCGCGTCCGTCGTCGGCCGTGATGACGGCGACGCCGCCCGGGTGGCCGCGGAAGAGCGCCTTGAAGTCGTCGGGCGACAGCGAGCCGCCGAGCAGGTGCGGGCTGTCGAACACGGGGGAGACCTCGGCTGCATCGGACATGACATCGACGCTACCCACCCCGGTCGGGTGCGGGGCCGTCGGTTCGAAACAAAGAGAAACCGCGTGCCCGCGCACGAGGGGATGACCTCGTGTTGCGCCGCGTGTCGCCGTGTTGCCCGGCGGGATGACGCTCGCGCGCGGCGGCGCGCAGACTCGCGCCATGTCCCCCCTCATCGACGTCGCCGGGCTCACCGAGGCGCTGACCGGTCTGCGGCCGGTGCGTCTGCTCGACGTGCGGTGGCGATTGGATGCCCCGGAGGGACGTCTGGCGTACATCACCGGTCATCTCCCGGGGGCCGTCTACGTCGACCTCGAGCGCGAGCTGTCGCGGCCGGGCCATCCCGAGGCGGGGCGGCATCCCGTGCCGGCGTTGGCCGACCTCGAGCACTCGGTGCGCCGCTGGGGGATCGACGAGGGCGATCTCGTGATCGCCTACGACGACAACGACGGGGTCGCGGCGGCGCGGGCCTGGTGGCTGCTGCGCCGTCGGGGTGTGGACATCCGGGTTCTCGACGGCGGGCTGCGCGCCTGGATCGCGTCGGGCGGTCTGCTCGACACGCACGACGTCGCGGTGGAGCCGGGCGGCATCTCGCTGCGCGATGAGGATCCGGGCGTCGCGTCGATCGATGAGGCGGCGCTCGCGCCGCTGACCGGGGTGCTGCTCGACGTGCGGGCGCCTCAGCACTACCGCGGGTCGGTGCCCTCCGCCGATCCGGTGTCCGGGCACATCCCGGGCGCCCTCAACCTGCCGACGTCGGTGCACATCTCGCCCGAGGGTGGGGCTGCTTCCGTCGAGGCGAGCGCGGCGCGATTCGCCGACGTCGGAGTGCGCGCCGGCGTGCCGGTCGTCGTGTATTGCAGCTCGGGTATCGCCTCGGCGCACACGGCGCTCGTGCTCGCCCGGCTGGGGATCGGGGCGCGGGTCTATCCGGGGTCGTGGTCGGAGTGGGCGCGTGCGCAGGGGCGCCCGGTCGCGACCGGGCCCACCCCCGCGCACGCCGTGCACGCGGTCTGATCGCGCTCAGCCGCGATCATCGGATGCCGCGTCCCGCGCGCCTTGCGCGTCGGGGCGACGGTCGCCGCGCTCGCCGTGGCCGTGGTGCCCCGCGTGGGCGGCGCACTCGCCGCGGCCCAGGTCCTCGCCGAACCGGCGGTGTGCGCCGGGGCCGAACCCGCGGTGGCGGTTGCCGCCCGCGAACGGGCGGAAGCCGCGGCCGCGACCGAACGGCGGGAATCCGGCGCGGGGGCCGAAGCCGTGCGGGGCGTCCGAGTCGGCGCCGGGGCCGAACCCGGGGCCGAAGCGGTGGCCGCGCGGGCCGCCGGGGTGGCCGAACTCGCCGGGCCGCGGCATCCCGTAGGAGTCGTCCCAGCCGAGCTCGCGGGCGATCGCCTCGAGTGTGCGCGAGGTGGTGGCGAGGTCGTCGGCGCTGGCCGCCGCCTCGACGCGCTCGCGGAATTCGCGGGGCGAGTGCACCGCGCCGCTGCGAAGCAGGGCGCCGACGGCGCGCAGCCAGTAGCCGACGGGTGCGGGGGTCTGAGGAGTGGTCTCGTCAGTCATGGGGTGTCCTTTCGTGGCGCGTCCGGAGACGCCGATTACATGTCATGTGGCATGTACATGTCTTTGTACATGCTTCTGTGATGCATGTCAAGGTGCATGTATTCTCGGATCATGACCGCCGACGACCCCGCCACCGACCCCGTCGACGCCATCGCCGCCGCCCTCGGGCAGCTGCGCGGTCGGCGCGGACCCCGGCCTCCCTGGGTGACCGGGCACGACGGCCCCCACCCCCACGGCGGGCGCGGCCGGCACGGGTTCGGACCCGGCGCGCACGGCGGCGGGCCCTGGGCCGCGGGTGCCCCCGGTGCATGGGGCGGGCCGCCCTGGGCGGGCGGCGGCAGCGGACGCTTCGCGGGGCCGGCGCGCCTCCGTCTGCTCGACGCGGTGGTGGCGGCATCCGAGCCCCTCACCGTCAGCGAGATCGCCGAGGCCGTCGGCGTCGACCAGCCGCGCGCCTCACGGCTGGTGCAGCAGTGCGTCGACCTCGGGCTCGTGCGCCGCGAGGCCGACCCCGACGACGCTCGCCGCACACGCATCGTCGTCACGGAGCAGGGCCGCACCCTCGCGCGCGGATTCCGCATCGACCGGCGGGAGGCCGTCGAGACCGCGCTCGCCGCCTTCACCGACGACGAGCGCGCCGAGCTCGCGCGCCTGCTCGCGAAGCTCGCCGCGGCCTGGCCCGCGTGAGACCGGCCGCAACCCCCGATCCCGCCGGTAGCGTGACGGGGTGACCCTCGCCTTCCACCGTGCCGCCGTGCGCGACATCCCTGCCGAGACCCTCTACCGTCTGCTCTGGCTGCGGGTCGCGGTGTTCGTCGTCGAGCAGGAGGCCGCCTACCCCGAGCTCGACGGCCGCGACATCGAGCCCGGTGCCGAGCTGCTGTGGGCCGAGGAGGACGGCGACGTGCTCGCCACCCTGCGACTGCTCGCCGACGGCGAGGCCGGTCCCGCCCGCATCGGCCGGGTCGCGACTGCGCCGCCCGCCCGCGGCAGGGGGCTCGCCGCGGACCTCATGCGCATGGCCGTCGACCGCGCGGGCGAGCGGTGGCCGGGCCGCGACATCGTGCTCGACGCGCAGGAGCACCTCGCCGGCTGGTACGCGCGGTTCGGCTTCGAGATCAGCGGCCCGGGGTTCGTCGAGGACGACATTCCGCACGTGCCGATGCGCCGCGCGGCATCCGTCTGACCCGGTTCAGCGCGGCGCGCCGGCCGCCCGCACGGGGATGAGCAGTGCGAGGCCCACGAGCAGCACCAGCACGATGCCGAGGATGCCCCACACCTGCGCGCCGCCGATCGTGACGAACAGGCCGAACGCGGTCGGTGCGAGGAACACGGCCGCGCGGCCCGTCGTCGCGTAGAGCCCGAACACCTGCCCCTCGCGCCCCGGTGGGATGAGCCGGGCGAGGTAGGTGCGCGACGCCGACTGCGCCGGGCCGACGAACAGGCACAGGATGAGGCCGAAGATCCAGAAGATCGTCTGCCCGCCGCCGTGGAACACGAACACCGCCAGTCCGCTGATCACGAGACCCACAAGCGAGGTCAGGATGAGCGGCTTGGGCCCGAACCGGTCGTCGAGGGCACCGCTCGCGATGGTCGCGACCCCGGCGACGACGTTCGCCGCGATCGCGAAGATGATGACCTGCCCGGGCGTGAAGCCGAAGGTGCCGGCGGCGAGCACGCCGCCGAACGTGAAGACGCCGGTGAGGCCGTCGCGGAAGATCGCGCTCGCGAACAGGAAGTACACCGTCTGGCGGCTGTGCGTCCACAGATCCCGGATGCTGCGGAACAGCACGCCGTACGACGCGAAGAACCCGACCCGCGGCGCCTCCGGGTCGAGCGGCCGGTTCTCGGGCACCGCGAACAGCACCGGAAGGGCCGAGAGCGCCATCCACACGGCGGCGATCAGCATCGACACGCGCACGGCGAGGCCGTCCTCGCCCGTCACGCCGAACAGGCCCACGTCGGGCTCGATGAAGCCGAAGTAGAGGATCAGCAGCAGCACGATGCCGCCGATGTATCCCATCCCCCACCCGAAGCCCGACACCTTCCCGACGGTGCGGGGCGTGGAGATCTGGGCGAGCATCGCGTTGTAGTTGACGCTCGCCAGCTCGAAGAACACCGTGCCGATCGCGAGCAGCGCGAGCCCGAACCACAGGTAGGCGGGCGACGGGTGCACGAAGAACATGAGCGCGAGGGTCAGGACGACGACCGCGGTGTTGATCGCGAGCCAGCGCTTGCGGTGGGCCGAGGCATCCGATCGCTGCCCGGTGACCGGCGCGATCAGCAGCACGACGATGCCGGCGATCGCGAGCGCCCACGAGAGCGCCGCGGAGTTCGCCGTCTTGTCTCCGAAGCTCGAACCCGTGACGTAGACCGTGAACACGAAGGTCGTCGCGACCGCGTTGAACGCCGCCGACCCCCAGTCCCACAGCGCCCAGGCGAACACGCGGCCGCGCCGCGTGCGGGCGTCGAGGGACGAGACGGATGCCGCGGCTCCGGCGCCTGCGGGCGCGGCGGCCGGGGGCTCGAGTGATGCCATGAGCACACGCTATTGCCGGTGCGTGAACGAACGGTAGCGTTCGTTTCCGCAGGGCGATGCTGACGGGGGCGGGCCGGCCGTCCCCCCGGCCGGCCCGCCGGTCACAGCGAGGGGCGGGTGGCCTCCTCGAGCAGCTCCACCACGTGACGGTAGTCGCGTCCGGTGGCCCGCGTCATTCCGATCTCACAGGTGCGGTTGCACGAGGCGTGCAGGTCGGCGCCGATCGCGCGCACCTCGGCGGCCTCGGCGGCGGTCGCCGACGCGGTGAGCTCGGGGTGCAGCATGCCGCGGTCGCCGGCGAAGGCGCAGCATCCCCAGGCATCCGGCACGGTGACGGTCTCGGCGACCGCCTCGCCGAGCGCGCGCAGCGCGTCGTTCAGACCCATCTGCGTCGACGAGCAGGTGGGGTGCAGCACGAGGGAGGTCGCCACCGGCGACACCTCGCCCAGCCGCGGCAGCACCTCGCGCGCGGTGAAGGCGACGACGTCCTCGGTGCGCACGGCGACGCCCTGGTCGTCGAAGATGTGCGCGAAGCCCTCGGTGCAGCTGGCGGCGTCGCTGAGCACGAGCAGCTCGCCGTCGCGGCTCGCCTCGCGCACGATGCGGGATACCCGCTCGGCCATGACGGCCCGGCCCGCCGTGTAGCCCTTCGAGGTCCAGGGGGTGCTGCAGCACATCGACTCGATGCCCGTCGGCACGAGCACGCGTAGCCCCGCGCGCTCGAGCAGGCGCGCGAACGCCTCGGTGACCCCGAGGCCGTCGCCGCCGAACATGCTGTTCACGCACGCCGGCAGGTAGACGGCGACCGGCTCGCCCGATCCGGCACCCAGCTCCCCCTCGCGGCGACGACGTCCCGGCCCGCCGCCGGGGAGGTCGGCGGAGTACTCCGGCACGGTGTCGGCACCGAGCAGCGCCCGGCCGACGGATGTCGCGCCCCGCACGGCGCCGGCGGGCGCCCGGTCGGCGAGGGTGAGCGCGACCGATCCTGCCCGGGTCACCGGACCCCACGCCTGCGCGGCGGCCTTCCACCCGGCGGCCAGCACCGGATTCTGCTCCTCGCGTCGCAGCCGCTTCACGAGCGCGCCGGTGTTGATGAGCACCGGGCACGCGGTCAGGCACATGCCGTCGACCGCGCAGGTGTCGACGCCCGCGTAGTCGTAGTCCCGCTCCAGCTCGCGCGCGAGCTGCTCGTCACCCGCCACTCGCGCGCGGGCGATCGCGCGTCGCGTGACGATGCGCTGGCGCGGGGTGAGGGTGACGTCCCTGCTCGGGCACACCGGCTCGCAGTAGCCGCATTCCACGCACCGGTCGGCCTCCTCCTCGATGGGCTCGGCCAGCTTGATGTCGCGCACGTGCGCGGTCGGGTCGTCGTCGATGATGACCCCGGGGTTCAGGATCCCCCGCGGATCGCACAGCGCCTTCAGCGCGCGCATCACGTCGTAGAGCTCGTCGCCATACTGCCGGCGCACGTAGGGCGCCATGGCCCGGCCGGTGCCGTGCTCCGCCTTGAGGTTGCCGCCGGCGTCGAGCACGACGTCGACCATCGCCTCGGTGAATCCGGTGAGGCGCCCGAGGGCGGCATCGCCCTCGAAGCGGTCGGTGAGCATGAAGTGGATGTTGCCGTCTTTCGCGTGCCCGAAGATCACGCTGTCGCGGTAGTCGTAGCGGGTGAACAGCTCCTGCAGCGACTCGCAGGTGGCGGCGAGGGAGGGCACCGGCACGACGATGTCCTCGAGCAGCGCGGTCGTGCCCGAGGGGCGCGCGCCCGCGACGGTCGTGTAGAGGCCCTTGCGCAGCTTCCACGCCGTGGCGCGCTCGCCGGCATCGGTCGACAGGTGAGCAGGTGCCAGCAGCGGCAGCTCGCCGAGCAGCCGCGCCCCGGCCGCCGTGAGCTCGGCGAGCCGGTCGTCGTCGTCGGCCTGGTACTCGACCAGCAGGGCGGCCTCGCCGGCGACCTCGAAGCCGCGGATCGCGGCGGGCGCATCCGCGAAGGACTGCCCCACGCGGATGCTGGTGGCATCCATCAGCTCGAGGGTCGCCGCTCCCGTCTCGAGCAGGCCCGGCAGGGCTCGGGTCGCGTCGTCGAGCGTCGGGAAGACGGTGAGCGCCGTCGCGATGCGCGAGTGGATCGGCACCGTGCGGTAGACCGCCTCGGCGACGAAGGCGAGCGTCCCCTCGCTGCCGATGATCAGGTGCGCGAGCAGCTGCGCCGGGCTCTCGAAGTCGAGGAACGCGTTGATGCCGTAGCCCATCGTGTTCTTCATCGCGAACTGCCGCTCGATGAGCGCGACCGAGGCGGGGTTGCTGCGCACCCGTCGCTGCAGCGCGCGCAGCCCCTCGACGAGGTCGGGCTCGCTGTCGGCCAGGTGCCGGTCGGCGTCGGGGTCGGCTGTGTCGACGATCGTGCCGGAGGGCAGCACGAAGGTCATCGACTCGAGCGTGCGGTAGGTGTTCTCGGTGATGCCGCAGGCCATGCCGCTGGAGTTGTTGGCGATGACGCCGCCGATCGTGCACGCCGCCTCGCTCGCCGGGTCGGGCCCGAGCCGGAAGCCGTGCCGCATGAGCCGGGCGTTGACCTGCCGCACGGTCGCTCCCGGCTGCACGCGCACGCGGCGTCCCCCGTCGAGCACCTCGATGTCGCGGAAGCCGCGGCGGGTGTCGATCAGGATGTCGTCGGTCGCCGCCTGCCCCGAGAGGCTCGTGCCGCCCGAGCGGAAGGTGACGTGCGCGCCGCCGGCGCCTGCGGCGGCCATGACGGCGGCGACCTCGCCGGCGCTCTCCGCTGTCACGACCGCCCGCGGGGTCAGCAGGTAGTGGGACGCGTCGCTCGCGTACGCGACGCGGTCGATCGCGCGGGTCGTGACGGTGGATGCCGCGGCCAGCGCGTCGTGAAGCGGAACGGGGAGGCCCGCCCCCTCCCGTGCGCCGCGATCGGCACGGGAGGGGGCGGGAGCATGTGCGGACATGGTCAGGGAACCATCCATCCGAGGATCGGGGTCGACTGCAGGAAGACGAACACGGTGAACACGGCAAGCAGGCCGAGGCTCCACCAGATGAGCCGGCGGAACAGATCGCCCTCCTTGCCGGTCATCGAGGCGGCGGCTGCCGCGACGGCGAGGTTCTGCGGCGAGAGCATCTTGCCGAGCACACCAGCCGACGAATTGGTCGCGGCCATGAGCACGGGGCTGAGGTCGGCCTGCTTCGCCGCGGTGGCCTGCAGAAGTCCGAACAGCGCGTTCGAGGAGGTGTCGGAGCCGGTGATCGTGACTCCGAGCCATCCGATCACGGGCGAGAGCAGTGCGAAGAAGCCGCCCGTCGCCGCCAGGGCGTGCCCGAGGCTCTGCGTCTGGCCCGAGAAGTTCATGACGTAGGCGAGGGCGAGCACGGCGACGACGGTGACGATCGTGAATCGCAGCTGGTGGATCGTGGCGCCGTACGCCCGCACGGCGCGCCGAGCGGAGACCCGGTAGACGATCGCCACGATGATCCCCGAGACCAGCAGGACGGTGCCGCCGGTGCTGGCCCAGGGGAGCTTGACCACGGTCGAGACCGCCTTGCCCGAGGCATCCGTGATCGTGAGGCCCGGCCACGGGAAGACGAGCGTCGCCGACTTCGCGAGGAACTGCGACACGGCCGGGATCTGGGTGATCGAGAAGAGGGCGACGATCACGACGTAGGGCAGCAGGGCGAGCCAGGTGAGGGCGGCCTTCGAGCGGGTGGCGGTGTCGATGCGCGTCGCCTCGGGCACGGTGACCACCGCCGTGGCCGTGCGGCCCGACGGTGTCGGGATCGCCCGCGAGACGGTGGGGACACCGGCTGCTCCGCCGTCGTCGGTCGCGACGACGCCCGCGGGCGTCCAGAAGCGGAGCATGATCAGCACGGCCGTGACCGAGACGATCGAGGCGACGACGTCGGTGATCTCGACGGTGATGAAGTTCGAGGTGACGAACTGGGCGAGGCCGAACGAGACGCCCGCCACGAGGGCGATCGGCCAGGTCTGCCGAAGCCCGCGGCGTCCGTCGACGAGGAACACGAGGATCAGCGGCACGATGGCGGCGAGCACCGGCGTCTGTCGGCCCGCCATCTGGGCGAGCGTGTGCACGTCGATGCCGGTGACGCCGGAGAGCGCGATGATCGGCGCGCCGATCGCGCCGAAGGCGACGGGTGCGGTGTTGGCGATCAGCGACACGATCGCGGCCTTCAGCGGCTTCATACCGGCGGCGATCAGCATCGCGATCGAGATGGCCACGGGGGCGCCGAAGCCGGCCAGGGACTCGAGGAGGGCGCCGAAGCAGAACGCGATGATGATCGCGAGGATGCGCTGGTCGTCGCTGATCGCGCGGATGCGCTCGCCGAGTACCTCGAACCAGCCGGTGATGACGGTGAGCCGGTAGATCCAGAGGGCGTTCACGAGGATCCACAGGATCGGGATGACGCCGTAGACGGCGCCGTCCGCCGCCGCGTTGAGCGCCTGCAGGGCGGGCATCTGCCAGACGGCGATCGCGAGGACGAGGGCGAGGACGAGGCCGGTGAGTGCGGCCTTCCATGCCTTCACCCGGAACACCCCGAGCAGCACGAACACGGTGGCGAGGGGGAGGACGGCGGCGACCGCCGACAGCACGAGCGACCCGAACACGGGGTCGAGGATCTGATGGAACACGAGCGGAGCTCCTCTTTGAGTCTCTGACGTCTGAACAGGCGACCACTCGCGGTGCGGTCCTTCCGCAGTGATTGTTAGACAAGTGCACATGTAAGTCAAGTGCTCGACAAGGAGTTCTCAGGAATAGACTCGCGCCGTGGTCACCAGAGTCGCCGTCGTCTCGGTGATCGACGCCGTCACCGACGACCTGCGCACCCGCGTCCTCTCCGGCGAGCTCGAGCCCGAGGCGGCCCTCGCCGAGGTGGATGTCGCCGACACCTACGAGGTCGCCCGACCCACCGCGAAGGCCGCGATCGAGAACCTCGTGCGCGAGCGCCTGCTCGTGCGCAGCGCCCACAAGACCGCACGCGTCGTGCGGCTCTCCCCCGACGACGCGCGCGACATCTATCGCACGCGGGCGATCATCGAGGCCGAGGCGCTCCGCGCCCTCGCGCACACCCGCCGCGTGCCCGACGACGCGCGCGCCGCGAACGCCGAGATCGCAGCGCTCGCCGACGCGTCGCCGCGCGACGTGGTCGACCCCGACATGCGCTTCCACCGCAGCCTCATCGACGCGCTCGGCAGCGAGCGTACGAGCCGGGTGTACGCCTCGCTCGCCTCCGAGGTCGTCTTCTGCATGTCGCAGGTGCAGGGGGCGTCGCTGCTGCCGACCGC
>NZ_MEGA01000065.1:0-13221 GCF_001725695.1 Microbacterium sp. SCN 71-21 | reverse complement strand
CACCTCGACGACCTCGGCCTCGAGTGCGCCCACCGGCGCGATGCCGAGGTCGTCCTCGCCGGGTCCGCCGGCGGGGCGGATCCCATAGCTGAACACGCCGATGCGCACCATGTCGTAGCGGAACTCGGGTCGCAGGGATGCCGCGGCGCTGGCCGCGAGGTGGGCGCGCGGTCGCGGCAGTCCGGCCTCGCGGACGGTGGCGAGGGCCTGCTCGAAGAGGGCGCGGGCCGCGTCGTCCTCGTCGTCGGATGCCTCGGCGAGATGGCTCCACACGCCCTCGAGGCTCAGCGCCCCGGTCGTCTGGGCCGCGGCCGTGCGGGCGACGGCATCGGGCCACTGCTCCGGTCGGATGCCGTTGCGGTGCAGGCCCGTGTCGATCTTCAGGTGCACGCGCGCTGTCACGCCGCGCGCGGCGGCGAGGCGCACCACGTCGTCGAGCAGTGCCGGGTCTCCGACGCCGAGGTCGATCCCGGCGTCGAGTGCGGCGCGCAGGGACTCGTCGCCCGCGACCATCCACGCGAAGACGCGCACCTCGTCGCCTGCGAGGGCACGCACGCGGAGGGCGGTCGGCAGGTCGAACGCCCCGATCCAGGTGATGCCGGCCGCGAGGGCCGTCGGGATGACGTTCGCGAGACCGTGTCCGTAGGCGTCGTCCTTCACGACGAGCATCAGCTCGGCCGGGGCGACGCGCGCGCGCAGCGACGCGAGGTTGCCCCGAAGCGCCGTGCGGGAGACCCGCAGCACGGCGGTCATGACACTGCCTCGCGCCGGGTGTGGAGTCCCACGGCGGTGACGATCTCCGACGGCCGGAGTGCCGTGACCGCTGCCCAGTGCGCCACGGTGTCGCCGCCGCGACCGAAGAACACCGCCTCATCGCCGCGCGCGATGTCGGCGTCGCCGATGTCGATGACGCAGACATCCATGGCGACGCGCCCCACGATCGGGCGCCGCGCATGGCCGAGGGACACGGATGCCGCACCTCCCGCACTGCGCACGACTCCCTGGGCGTAGCCGCCCGTCACCAGAGCGACGCGCGTGTCGGCGGGCGCGCGGAACCGGTAGCCGTAGGACACGCCTTCACCGGCCAGCAGCCGCTTCGTGCTGAGAACGGTGCCGACGAGCGTCATCGCCGGCACGCCGTCGACCCAGCCGTAGGTCACCGCCGGGCTCACCGCCGGCTCCCCCACCCGCACCACGCGGTCGCCGAAGGTCGTCGCGTCATCGACGAGCAGGGTCGCGTCGGTCTCGGACAGCAGTGCGGTCGCGACGGCGTCGAGCCCGTGACCGTAGGCGTCGTGGCGGAGATCGACGAGCGGGGCGGATGCCGCCGCTCGCCGCACGTTCGCGACGATCGCCGCCACGCTGACGCGGGCGACGGGAGCGGCGTCGGCGGTCATGGCCTATCGCAGCTGGATGGCCGTGAACCGCTTGCCGGTGGCCAGGCGCTCGATCTCGGCACGCGCGGCGTCGGCATGGGCGTCGATCGCGGCGTGCGCGTCGCCGGTCGAGTACGTGAGGGCGCGACGGGCTGTCGCTGCGGTGAGCAGCAGGTCGGCGAGCCAGGGGTTCAGCGGAAGCACCGGGCCCTGCAGGTTCGTTGCGACGACGCTGCCGGCGCGCACCGTCTCGTGGCCGCCGTCGACGCCGCCGCTGCCCGCGATCACCGTTCCGTACGCGAGGGCGGGGTCATCGAGCGACCACAGCGAGGCATGGTCCTCGAAGCCGACGAGCCGTCCGTCGGCCGTGTCAGCGACGACGTAACCGACACGACGCTCTCGCGTGCGGGCGACCCGCGCCGGAACGAGGCCGAGCCCGTCGAGACGGGAGCCGTCCGTGAGGGTGATCTGCTCGGCGAGCAGCTCCGCACCGCCGCCGACGGCGAGCACGGGGCAACCGTTCTCGACCTCGGTGCGCAGCCAGTCGGCGCGGGCACGCAGGTCGGATTCGACGGTGCGGATCGCGGAGAGGGGTCCGTTGCCGATGACGATCAGGTCGGCCTCGCCCGGCGCGGTGTCGCCGGGTTCGACGGTGACGACCTCGACCTCGAGCCCGGCGAGACGCGCGCGGGTCGCGAGCACCTCGACGTTTCCGGCGTCGCCGGAGATGCCGAGCAGGGTCGGATAGAGCTGGATGAGGCGCAGAGTCATCGGCGGGCGATCTCCTGGTCTCCGTGACCGAGCACGCGACGTCCGATCATCATGAGCTCGTAGTTGACGAACCAGTTCTGACGGCCGGACGCCGTCACCGGGAACGACCGCATGATCTCGACGGCCTTCTCGAGGTCGGGTTCGACGACCCCGATCGGGATTCCGGCGTAGGCGAAGCGCGTGGCGATCTGGTGGGCCTTCTCCCCCGTGATCACATCGACGTGGTCGAAGGCCGAGAGATCGACGTCGTACAGCCAGGAGATGTCGGGCGTGCCCTCATCGATCGCGAATAGCAGCCGCTCGGGTGTGCCGTCGAGCGCGTCGATGTTCAGCTGCAGGCTCGGGCCGTTCTTGAACATCACGAACTCCACCAGCTCGCCCGCCGGATCGCGACGCAGCGGAATGACCTCGCCGCGTCCGTAGGCCGGGGCCATCGCGGCGAAGCCGGCCTGCGCGGCCTCGGGCCGGAAGGCGTCGCCGAGCACGTGACGGGCGGCGCTGACCGCCGCCGCCGCATCGACCGCGTAGTGCAGGCCGCGCGCGGGAAGGCGGACCGGGATGCTCCGCCCCTCGAGGGAGATCTCGACCTCGCGTCCGGAGACAGCGGTGACCTCGCTCTCCGCCTCGTGGCGGATCGCCTGCGCGGTTCCGCTGCGGGTGTCGGCGGCGTTGTTCAGACCGTGAGCCGACGCGGCGACGACCTCATCCGAGGCGCCGAAGAACGACACCGGCGCGCGCAGCGTCGACGGGTCGATCTTGCTGAGGTACGGATCATCGCGGTTGGTCACCACGCGCACGCTGGCGCGGGTCGTGGCATCCAGCATCATGTCGGCGACCCGCTCGGTCTCGTAGAACCGGTACAGCTGGTCGACCTGCACGTTCAGCGCAACGATCACCCGCGGCGAGAGGATGTCGGCAAGGTCGGCCGCATAGCCCTCGTCGACCTCCAGCACCGCGACATCAGCCCGCACCCGACCGAACAGGGTCGCATCCGCGAGGAACGCGCTCGTGACGCCCTGCGGCAGGTTCGCGCCGGTGGGGTTCGTGAACACCCGCAGACCGTGCGCCCGCAACACCTCGCTGATCATGTGCGTCGTCGTGGTCTTGCCGTTCGACCCCAGCACGAACACGACGCCCGCCGGGAACTGCGCAGCGATGCTCGACAGCAGCGTGGGTGCGAGCCGGTTGGCGACGTACCCCGGGAACGCCGATCCGCCGCCGCGCAGGCGCGTGGCGAATCGGGCGAGCTTGCCGACGGCGACCGCGGGGACGTACTTCGCGCGGAACGTCATGCGCGGCTCACTCGAGGTAGTCGCGCAGCGACTGCGACCGCGACGGATGACGCAGCTTCGCCATCGTCTTCGACTCGATCTGACGGATGCGCTCGCGCGTGACGCCGAACGTGTCGCCGATCTGGTCGAGCGTCTTCGGCTGGCCGTCGCCGAGACCGAACCGCATGCGGATCACGCCCGCCTCGCGCTCGCTGAGCGAGTCGAGGAGCGACTCGAGCTGACGCTGCAGCATGGTGAAGCCCACCGCGTCGGCCGGGACCACAGCCTCGGTGTCCTCGATCAGATCGCCGAATTCGCTGTCGCCGTCCTCACCGAGCGGCGTGTGCAGCGAGATCGGCTCACGGCCGTACTTCTGCACCTCGATGACCTTCTCGGGGGTCATGTCGAGCTCGCGGCTCAGCTCCTCGGGCGTGGGTTCGCGTCCGAGGTCCTGCAGCATCTGCCGCTGCACGCGGGCGAGCTTGTTGATGACCTCGACCATGTGCACGGGGATGCGGATCGTGCGCGCCTGATCGGCCATCGCGCGGGTGATCGCCTGACGGATCCACCACGTCGCATACGTCGAGAACTTGAAGCCCTTGGTGTAGTCGAACTTCTCGACTGCGCGGATGAGGCCCAGGTTGCCCTCCTGGATGAGGTCCAGGAACTGCATGCCGCGCCCGGTGTAGCGCTTCGCGAGCGACACGACCAGACGCAGGTTCGCGCCCAACAGGTGGCTCTTCGCGCGCTGACCGTCACGGGCGACCCACTGCAGGTCGAGGCCCGTCTGGCCGGCCTTGTCGGCGGCCGACATGCCCGAGAGCTTCTCCTCGGCGAACAGACCCGCCTCGATGCGCATCGCGAGCTCGACCTCTTCGGCCGCGTTCAGCAGCGGCACCTTGCCGATCTGCTTCAGGTAGTCCTTGACCGGGTCGGCTGTCGCGCCGGTGATCTGCGTCGAGTAGACCGGGACGTCGTCCTCGTCGCTCGACGAGATGACGATCGCGCCCGTCGGAAGCGGCTCGCTGAACGCGGGCTTCTTCTCGTCGTCGTCTTCCGCATCGTCGTCGGCGTCGTCGGATGCCGCGGCATCCGTCTTCTTCTTCGCCGTGGGCGTGTCGTCGCCGTCGCTGTCGTCCGACTCGTCGCCGTCATCGGCGGAGTCGTCGAGCTCCTCGTCGATCTCGACGTCGTCCTCGTCCTCGTCCTCGTCGAACTCGTCGTCCTTCGGCTTCGCGGTCGACTTCTTCTCAGGCGCCTTCTTCGCGGGCGCGGCCTTCTTCGCTGCGGGCTTCGCCGTCGCGCGGGTCTTCGTCGCGGGCTCCGTCGCCGCGGCATCCGTCTCGTCGACGACGGCCGTCTCGTCGGCGGCGTCCGCAGCCTTCGTGGTCGCGCGCGATCGGGTTCCGGTCTTGGTGGCTGGAGTCACGTTTCGCCTTTCACCGAGGGCGTTCCCTCCCTCGGACAGAGGTAAGACCCTTGTCAAGTCCAGTGCTGTTCGCAACCGGATCGACAACGGGTCGGTCCCTCATTGTCTCATACCCGCGTCGGCGTCCTCGCCTCGCGGTCTCCCCTGTGGCAACATCGGTGCGCTCAGGCGCATTCCCCGCTCAAGAGAACGGGCCGGCGCGCCGGTCGTCGTCGCCCGGGCGTGACGCGAGGAAGCGCTCGAGCTCGGCGGCGAGCTCGTCGGCGCTCGGCAGATCGCCCTGGTGGATCAGCGGAGTGGCCTGCGTCGCTCCCGCCATATAGGCGTCGTAGCGCTCCTCGAGGCCTGACAGCATGGTGCCGAGCTCGTCACTCTGCTCGATCTGCTCGGCGACCTTTGCGACGAACGCCTCGTTCTCCTGCCGGAGGGACTCGACGTCGAACACGAGACCTGTGGCGAGCGTGATGCTGTCGAAGGCGGCGATGGCGGTGGCGGGGTACTCGGCGTCGCCGAGGTAGTGAGGTACGAGCAGCACGAACCCCGCGATCTTCGCTCCTGCCTCGGCGAAGCGGTACTCGAGCAGGTGTCCGATGGTGGCGGGTACCTGCGTGCGGGGCTTCCACACCGAATGCGCCGCCGTCAGGTCTGGTCGGGTGCCCGACACGGTCGCGCCGAGGGGCCGCGTGTGCGGCACGGGCATGGGGATCGCGTGCACCCAGGTCACGCCCGAGACGCCGAGGGCGTGCGCAGCCTCGGTGACGGAGGACGCGAAAGCCTCCCAGGCGAAGTCCGGCTCGTATCCCGACAGCAGCAGGAATCGCTGTCCGAGGGTGTCGCGTCCGAGCGACAGTTCGAGCCGCGGCGGACGGTAGTCGGACAGGTGGTCCTCGTCGAACACGACGATCGGCCTGCGGGCGCGATAGTCGAGCAGCACGTCGTTCTCGAAGCGCAGCACTGTCTGCAGGTCCCCCGCCTCGCGCAGGTGGTCGATGACCTGCGATGCCGCCGATCCCGCATCGGTGAAACCGGTGAACGCGATCACGAGCGGAAGGCCGTGCGGCACCTCCGGCGCGTCGTCCGCGGCGTCGTACAGAGGAGCGTCGAAGGGCATGACTCCATGCTAGGAGCCGGACGAGGGGGTGGGCCGGACGCTTCGCCCTGGGCGTACCTAGGATGAAGTCATGCCGTACCCCGTTCTCGAGTTCACCGACCAGCCGACCACCGAGATCGCCGCGGACGCGGTGCTGTTCCTCCTTCCCTGGGGTGATCCCGCCGACGATGCGAGCACGTCTGTGCGCGCCGCGGCCGACGCCGTCGGCGCCTCGCGCAGCGCAGGCGCCGTCACCCGGGTGAGCGTGCCGGAACTCGTCTCGCTCCCCGCCGCGGTCGTCGCGGTCGGCGACGGCGCGGATGCCGCGGCATCCCGTTTCGCGGCCGGCGCCGGCATTCGCACCCTCATCGGATTCGAGACGGTCGCGATCGTGCCGCTCGGCGGCACCGCCGCGCACGCCCGCGCGATCGCCGAAGGCGCGACCCTCGGGGGATACCGCTTCGACGGCTACAAGAAGAACGCGCCGGGGCGAGTCCGCGCGAACCGTGTGCTCATCGCGGCCCCGGGCACGGATGACGATGCCGCCTTCGCCGCGGCGGTGGGCGAGGCATCCGCTCTCGTCAAGGACCTCGTCACGACGCCGGCCGAGTGGCTCGGCCCCGCCGATCTCGCCGATGCGGCGCGCGCCGCCGTCGAGGGGCTCCCCGTCGAGGTGACCGTCTGGGACGAGGACGCACTGCGGGCGGGCGGCTTCGGCGGCATCCTCGGCGTCGGACAGGGCTCGGTGCGCCCGCCGCGCCTCGTGAGGGTGGACTACTCCCCCGCCGACGCGACGGGGCACGTCGCCCTCGTCGGCAAGGGCATCACCTTCGACACCGGCGGTCTCTCGCTGAAGCCGGCCGGGTCCATGGTCGGCATGAAGTACGACATGTGCGGAGCCGCGACAGTGCTCGCCGTGGCCCGTGCGGCCGCGCGTCTCGCGGTTCCGGTGCGCGTGACCGCGTGGCTCTGCATTGCTGACAACATGCCCTCCGGCAGCGCCACGCGTCCGGGCGACGTTCTGCGCATCGCCGACGGCCAGACCGTCGAGGTGCTGAACACCGATGCCGAGGGTCGCCTCGTGCTCGCGGACGGCCTCGTCGCGGCGAGCCGCGAGAACCCCGACCTGATCGTCGACGTCGCGACTCTCACCGGGGCGATCACCACCGCACTCGGCACCCGCCACACCGGCGTCATGGGTGAGGAGGGCGCCGTTGCGGCCTATCTCGCCGCCGCAGAGCGGGTCTGCGAGCTGGCCTGGCCGCTGCCGCTCCCCGACCACATGGAGGACGAGCTCGACTCCCCGATCGCCGACCTCGTGAACGCGAAGATCGGCGACCCGGCGGGCGGGTCGCTGTTCGCGGGTCTCTTCCTCCGCCGCTTCGTCGGACGTCTCTCGGATGCCGACGACGCCCCTCGCATTCCTTGGGTGCACCTCGACATCGCCGGTGTCGGCATGAACAAGGGCGGCGGATACGGCTTCACCGACAAAGGCCCTACCGCCGCGACGGTGCGGAGCCTCATCGAGCTGATCGGCACCCGCGCATGAGCGCGCACACCGTCGACGTCGTCGTCATCGGCGGCGGCAGCGCCGGTTACGCGGCGGCGATCCGTGCCCGCGAGCTCGGCTCGTCGGTCGTCATCGTCGAGGCCGACAAGCTCGGCGGCACCTGCCTTCACCGCGGCTGCGTGCCGACGAAGGCGCTGCTGCACACGGCCGAGGTCGCGGATGTCGCACATGCGGCGTCGACCGCGGGCGTCTCGGTCGGCGAGGTCGTCGTCGACGGCTCCGCCGCGCGCGCGTTCCGCGACAAGATCGTCGCCGGCAAGCACAAGGGTCTGCAGGGCCTCATCGCGGGTCACGGCATCACCGTCGTCGCCGGGTACGGCGTGCTCGGGCCCGACCGCGTCGTCACCGTCGGCGACGACACGTACGCAGCGTCCCATGTCGTCATCGCGACGGGATCGCATACCCGTCTGCTGCCGGGCATCGAACCCGGCCCGCGCGTGTGGACCAGCGAGACCGCACTGTCGTCGGACGTCGTGCCGGCGCGGGCGATCGTGCTCGGCGGCGGCGTCATCGGTGTGGAGTTCGCGAGCGCCTGGCGGAGCCTGGGCGCCGAGGTCACGATCGTGGAAGCCCTCGACCACCTCGTCGCCGCCGAGGACGCCTCCTCTGTCGCCCAGTTGGAGCGGGCCTTCCGCCGTCGGGGCATCCAGACCCGCCTCGGTGTACGCGTCGCGACTGTCGCCGAGACGGCGGACGCGGCATCCGTGACGCTCGAGGACGGCACTGTGCTCGAGGGTGACGTCGTGCTCGTCGCTGTCGGGCGCGCGCCGCACACCGCGGACCTCGGACTCGAGCAGGCCGGCGTCGCGCTCGAGCGCGGGTTCGTCGTCGTCGACGACCAGCTGCGCACCACGGTGCCGGGCGTGTGGGCGGCGGGTGACGTCGTCGCCGGGCTGCAGCTCGCCCACCGCGGGTTCCAGCACGGGCTCGCCGTGGCGGAGCGCATCCACGGACGCACGGTGCCGCAGATCCCGGATGCCTCGATCCCCCGCGTGATCTACACGCACCCGGAGGTCGCGTCGGTCGGTCTCACCGAGGAGCGGGCGAAGGAGACCTGGGGTGCAGAGGCGATCGCCACCGTCGAGTACAACCTGGCGGGCAACGCCAAGAGCACCATCCTCGGCACGTCCGGCGTCGCGAAGGTCGTCCGTCGCCTGAACGGGCCGGTCGTGGGAGTCCATCTCGTCGGCGATCGGGTCGGCGAACTCATCACCGAGGCGCAGCTCGTCGTGGGCTGGGAGGCCCACCCCGAGGACATCGCGCCGTTCGTGCACGCACACCCCACTCAGGGCGAGGCTCTCGGCGAGGCGTTCCTCGCGCTCGCGGGCTCGCCCCTGCACGTCGCGTGAGCGACGCGTCACTAAGCTAGACACCACACCGCATTCGTGAAGGAGCAACACCCATGAGCACTTCCGTGGTCCTCCCCGCTCTCGGCGAGAGCGTGACCGAGGGAACGGTCACCCGCTGGCTCAAGCAAGTAGGGGACACGGTGGCCGTCGATGAGGGTCTCGTGGAGATCTCGACCGACAAGGTCGACACCGAGATCCCCTCGCCCGTCGCCGGTGTAATCGAGGAGATCCTCGTTCAGGAGGACGACACGATCGAAGTCGGTGCCGTGCTCGCAAAGATCGGTGACGGTTCTGCCGCGCCCGCCCCCGAGACCGCTGCTCCGGCTGCCGAGTCCGAGCCCGCGCCGGTCGCGGAGACCCCGGCCCCCGCGGCGGAGCCTTCCCCCGCTGCTGCTCCGGCCGCTGCCGCCCCGACCGCCTCCGGCGGCAAGGAGGTCGTGCTCCCCGAGCTCGGCGAGAGCGTGACCGAAGGCACCGTCACCCGCTGGCTGAAGCAGGTCGGCGACTCGGTCGAGGTCGACGAGCCGTTGCTCGAGATCTCGACCGACAAGGTCGACACCGAGATCCCGGCTCCGTTCGCCGGTGTGCTGCAGGAGATCCTGGTGCAGGAGGACGAGACTGTCGCCGTAGGCGCCGCGCTCGCCCGCATCGGCGATGGGGCCTCCGCCCCCGCCGCTGCGCCGGCAGCCGTTCCCGCGCCGGCTCCTGTTGCTGCTCCCGCCCCTGCTCCCGCTGCTGCGGCTCCGGCCGCTGCGGCTCCCGTCGCTGCACCGGCCCCGGTTGTCGCTCCTGCGGCGGCGGCCTCGGGCGACGATGTCAGCTACGTGACGCCGCTCGTGCGTCGTCTCGCGCAGCAGCAGGGTGTCGATCTCGCCACGGTCAAGGGCTCGGGCGTCGGTGGACGCATCCGCAAGGAGGACGTGCTCAAGGCCGCCGAGTCGGCGACGAGCGCACCTGCGGCCGCTGCTGTGGCCCCGGCTGCGCCCACGCTCGAGGTCTCGCCGCTGCGCGGCACCACCCAGCCGATGTCGCGTCTGCGCAAGGTTCTCGCCGAGCGCGCCGTCGCGTCGATGCAGGCCACCGCGCAGCTCACGACGGTCGTCGAGGTCGACGTCACCGACCTCGCGACGTTCCGCGACGCCGTCAAGGGTGATTTCCAGGCCAAGACAGGTCAGAAGCTCTCCTTCCTGCCCTTCTTCGCCCTCGCGGCTGCGGAGGCGCTGCAGGCGTTCCCGGTCATCAACGCGACCGTCGACGGCGACCAGATCGTCTACCCGGCGAGCGAGAACCTCTCCATCGCGGTCGACACCGAGCGTGGCCTCCTCACCCCTGTGGTGCGCGACGCGGGCTCGAAGAACGTCGCGCAGATCGCGGCGGAGATCGCGGACCTGGCGGCCCGCACCCGTGAGAACAAGCTGAAGCCCGACGAGCTCGGCGGCGGAACGTTCACCCTCACGAACACCGGTTCGCGCGGAGCGCTGTTCGACACCCCCGTCGTCTTCCTGCCGCAGTCCGCGATTCTCGGCACGGGTGTCGTGTTCAAGCGTCCCGGTGTCGTGAAGGTCGGCGGCGTCGACGCGATCGCCGTGCGCTCGTACGTGTTCCTCGCTCTGTCGTACGACCACCGCGTCATCGACGGGGCCGACGCTGCGCGCTTCCTCGGAGCGGTGAAAGCTCGTCTCGAGGCCGCGGCGTTCCAGGCCGACCTCGGCATCTGACCCCACTCACGCTGGCTCTTGCGGCGCGTCGACGACGCTTCGCAAGAGCCAGCGTTGTCTGTCGTAGACGGCGGTGACGAGCTGGACGCCCGCCACGGATGCCGCGGTGACGCGCACAGCGACCACTCCCCCGTAGTCATCGATCACCTCGACGACGGCATCCGATGCATCGACCGGGCCGGGCGGCACATCGACCGCGCTCGCGGTGACGGCGGCGCGGCAGGACTCATCGCCGCATTCCCGCCGAAGGGCGAGGAGCGCCGCGACGGCCTCCGCCGCGGTGGTCGGGCCGACCGACGCCGCAGCGGCGGATGGCGAGGTCGGCGCCGACTCAGCGGTCGATATGGCGGTCGGTGTCGGATCGGCCGGAGTCAGGATGCTCGGCGTCGCCGTCGGGGCCTCGCGCGGCCACAGCAGCCCCAGCGCGGCGACCGCGCCTGCGGTCACCGCGGCGACGGCGACAAGTCGTCCGCGCGGAGCGCGCCGCGCCTCAGTTGATGTGAGAGGCGACCCGTGGGCCGTGTGCGGCGCCGTGAGCGAGACACTCGCGTGACGTGGTCGTCGTGCACGGCCGAGAGCGGTGCGTACCGCGCCGGCCCAGCCACGCACGTCACCGTCGACACCGGCGATGAGCGGGCTCCACCACGACGCACGGTGATCGTCGGCCTCGGGTGCGATCTGTGCGCGGTCTGATCGCGCGAGCGGAGTGTCGGCGTCCGGCAGTGCGGCAGGTGTCGCAGCGGCGAACAGCCGTTCCTCGATCGCGCGAAGGTCCTCGTCGTCGAGACGCCGGACGCGGCACAGAGCCGCGGCATCCGCCCACAGGCCGCCCGGGCCGCCGATGGCGGCGAGCTGCTCGATGACGTGGGCGCCGTCGGTCACCATTCCGTCGCCGGCGGAATGCACGAACACCGGGCGGCCGCTCGTCGTCACCCACCAGGATCCCGCGCACAGCTCACCATGGCCGCGGACATGCTCCGCATGGATGCCGCGCAGCACGCCGACGGCGATCGTCACGGCGGCACCGAGGCCCGCGTCGCCGACAGGCAGGGCATCCACGACAGTGCCCAGCGCACGGTCGCATGCGTCGACGAGGAGGTCGTGGCCATCGGGACGCCGCCGGATGTCGCGGAGGCCGAGAACGTGCCCGCCGTCCTCGTCACCTCCCCGCCAGTGCTCGCCGATAACGGCGGTGTCGACCACATGCAACGTCGCCCCGTCAACGTCGCGGGCCAGCGCGCCCGGCCAGGGTGCCCGGGGCGGAGCGACGAGGCGGAGGATCACGAGACGGTCGTCGAGCAGGGACATGCGGCAAGACTGCGCCCTCCGTACTCGGTGCCCACGCTCCGCGCGCGGAGTCGCGGCACGACCATGCCGGTCGGCGGGGTGGGGAGGAGGCGACGCGCCGGTAGGCTGTTCCGCATGGCACGCAGCACGTCTCCCGAGAAGCGCCCCGGCTTCCTCTCCCAGATCCAGACGCTCTTCCGGTTCACCCGCGAGGTGTACCCGTGGCTCGGATGGCTCATCGCGGGCGTGATCGTGCTCGGCATCCTCATCGGTGTCGGCGTCGGCTTCCTGATCCCGCCCGTCGCCGGGTGGAGCGTCATCCTCTGGGGCGTCACGGGTCTCATGTTCGGTGTGCTCGGATCCCTCATGACCATGACTCGGCTGTCGACGCGCGCGATGTACCAGAAGATCGACGGGATGCCGGGCGCGTCCGGTCACGTGCTCTCCACGGCGCTCGGACGCAACTGGCAGGGCGGCGAGTCGCCCGTCGGTGTCAACCCCCGCTCGCAGGATGCGGTCTTCCGCGCGATCGGACGCGGCGGTGTCGTCATCGTCGCCGAGGGTGCGCGAGGGCGGTTGACACGTCTGGTCGCCGATGAGAAGTCCAAGATCCAGCGCGTCGCATCGGGCGTGCCGGTCACAGTGCTCTACGTCGGCCACGGCGACGAGGACGTCGCGATCTCGAAGCTCGCCACGACCATCAAGCGCCTGCCGAAGGCGATCGACCGCGGCACGCAGGCGGCGGTCATCAAGCGTCTCGACTCGGTCTCGCGGGGGCTCTCGTCGCTGCCGATCCCGAAGGGCGTCGACCCGCTCAAGGCGCGGGCACCGCGCCCGCGCTGATCGGCGCACTCAGGCGTATCCGCAGGTGACGATCACCAGCGGATGATCATCGTGCCCGCGAAGACGTCATGCAGACCCCGGTGATCGACGTTCCAGATGAGCGCCGGAAAGAGCAGGAGTAGCAGTACGGTGCGCACGACCGGGCGCCAGAGACCGATCCATCCGCCGGTCGCCTTCACGACCCGCAGGCCCACGAGCCGGTGCCCGGGGCTGCCGCCGATGGTCGGGATGAAGAGCACGTGGAGCAGGGCGAAGATGACGAGCGACGCGACCGCGCTGTAACGGAAGAACGCGAAGGAGATGAGCGCGGACAGCGCTGCGTCGATCGCGTACCCACCGAGCCGTCGACCGAACCGCGCGATACTCAGCCGGCCGGTCTCGGGAAGTCCGAGGCGCGCACCCGGATAGGCTGAAGTCGTCCGCTCATCACTCACGCCGACAGCCTAGACAGCGTCGCGTAACATGCCCGAAACATCCGAGATATCGCCGGGCAACGCCCCGTCGATAGTTTCGGATG
>NZ_MEGA01000064.1:0-13438 GCF_001725695.1 Microbacterium sp. SCN 71-21 | reverse complement strand
ACCCCGAACTCGGCCGCGTTGCGACGCAGCGTCTCGATCTGGGTGCGGCTCGTGAGGTCGGCGATCGGCTTGTCGATGTCGAGTGTCGGAGTGTTGTGGTCCTCGGTGGCGATCGTGAGGTCGAGACGGCGCACCGGGCGCCCCTCGGCGCGGAGGCCGTCGAAGGCCTGCGGGCTCGTCACCTCGTGCACCAGGTGCAGGTCGATGTAGATGAGGTCGGGTTCGCCGTTCTCACCCTTGACGACGAGGTGGTTGTCCCAGACCTTCTCCGCGAGCGTGCGCGGACGGTCGGGAATGGTGGGCGAATCGGACGTGATGTCGGTCATGGCTCTGACGTACTCCTCGAGTGGGTGTGGAGGCCCGCGACGAACTCCGCGACGAGGACGGCCTAGAACAAGGTCTCGTCGCGGCCGCTAAGGAGGAGGCGAGCGATCCGCACCTCGTCACAGTACCACCGGCGCCTCGGCGCAGGGCTCGACGGCGTGACGTCGTATTGCACCCGATGATGGCGGCGGCGGCGCGCCGTGCGACGATTCCCCTTTGACCCCCGCCCTACCCGAGGAGAGTCGTGACCGAGCACGCAGCGCACACCGAGGCATCCTTCGACACCCGTGCCGCGCACGCCGGCGCCGAGTGGTCGGATGCCGCGTCCCGCACCGTGCCGCTCTACCTCACCGCCGGGTTCCGCTTCGACGCCTTCGACACCGCCGCCGAGCACTTCGCCACGGGCGCCGGCTTCGGCTACACCCGCACCGGAAACCCGACCGTCTCGGCCCTGGAGCAGAAGCTCGCCGCCCTCGAGTCCGGCGCGGAGGCCGTGTTCCTCGCGAGCGGCCAGGCGGCCGTCACGACCGCCCTGCTCACGCTGCTCTCCGCCGGCGACCACATCGTTCTCTCCGCCCACATCTACGAGGGCACCCGCGGCCTCGTCTTCGACAACCTGTCGCGGCTCGGCATCACGGCCACGCTGGTCGACGAGATCTCCGACCCCGATGCGTGGCGGCGCGCCACCCGCCGCGAGACGCGCGCCTACTTCGCCGAGTCGATCGCGAACGCGCGCAACGACATCCTCGACGTCGCTCTCGTCGCCGGCGTCGCCGACGAGTTCGGCATCCCGCTGGTCGTGGACAACACGTTCGCGACGCCGGCGCTGCTGCGACCGATCGAACACGGCGCGGCGATCGTCGTGCACTCGGCGAGCAAGTTCCTCGGCGGTCACGGGGCCGCGCTGGGCGGCGTGATCGTCGACGACGGCCGGTTCGACGGCGTCACGGCGGGCCGCCTGTTCCCGCACCTCGTCGAACGCAACGCGAGCGGTGCGCCGAGCCCGTGGGAGCGCCACGGCGGACGCGCGCGCATCGCCTACGCACGAGAGACGGTCGCCCCCCGCTTCGGCGCGACGCCGTCGCCCTTCAATGCCTTCTTGGTCGGCCAGGGGGCGGAGACCCTTGGTTTGCGCGTGCGGCACCAGTCCGCGGGCGCCCTCGCTCTTGCGACCTGGCTCGAGGAGCAGCCCGAGGTCGCCTCCGTCGACTACGCCGGTCTTCCCACGCACCCCGATCACGACCTCGCGGTGCGTCAGCTGCATGGCGGCTTCGGCTCGGTGTTCGCGTTCACGCTGAACGGCGGCGAGCCCGCCGCCCGCGCGTTCGTCGAAGCGGTTCAGCTCGTCACGCATATGACGCATCTCGGCGACGTGCGCACGCTCGTTCTGCACCCCGCCTCGACGAGCCACTCCGGCCACGCGGAGTCAGAGCGGGTACGGCGCGGAGTTCTCCCCGGCACCCTGCGTCTGTCCATCGGCATCGAAGACGTCGACGACCTGCGTCGCGACCTCGCCCGGGCGCTCGCCGCCGCGGGCGCCGCCAGCGGATCCCCCGCCGCCGTCGCCGGGTCCGGCGACCGTTCCACGGAGGAGATCCTCGCATGACCCGCCTGCAGCACTTCGGCTGGTTCCTCGCCCGCGGCTTCGGCCCGCACGGCTGGGGATACCCCTCCCTCGACTGGGACTACGACTGGACGAAGCCCGGCCTCTACCAGCAGTCGGCGCGCACCCTCGAGCAGGCCGGGTTCGACCTCGTCATCATCGAGGACGCACCGTCCCTCGGCAGCCCGGAGACGATAGATCTGCGGATCCGGCATGCCTTTGGCGGCCCGAAGCACGATCCGCTCCTCCTCGCGCCGTACCTCTTCGACGCGACCGAGCATCTCGGCGTGATCCCGACGGTCAACCCCGCGGCGTACGTGCCCTACACGGCGGCACGTCAGTTCGCGACCCTCCAGCACCTGAGTGGCGACCGTCTCGGCCTGAACGTCGTCACCGACACCGGCAGTGCCCGCCACTTCGGCACCGCCGCGCCGCTCGGCCACGACGCCGCCTACGACCGCGCCGAGGAGTGGCTGGAGAGCCTGCGGCTGCTGTGGCGCAGTTGGTCGCCCGAGGCCCTCGTCGTCGACCCCGTCTCGGGCGTCTACGCGGACGGCACCCGGCTCGACCACGCCGCGCATCGGGGCGAGTACTTCGCCTTCGACGGCCCGCTCAACGCGGTGCCTTTCCGCGAGGGCGAGCCGGTGATCGCGTCGCCGGGCGGCAGCGGACGCGGACTCGGCTTCGCGGGCGCGAACAGCGACATACAGCTCGCGCTCGCCCCGCTCGATCGCGACAGCATCACCGCCTATCGAGCGAAGATCCACGCGGCGGCGGTCGAGCGTGGTCGGCGCCCGGAGGAGATCACGATCCTCTTCGCGATCCAGCCCGTGCTCGTCTCATCAGCGGCCGAGGCGGACCGACTCGTCGCCGCGTCGGCGAACCCCGATGAGGCCGCCCTCGTGCAGATCGCGCGCAAGCAGTCGAGCGATCTCGAGACCGACCTCACGGCGCTCGACCTCGACGCGCCGATCCCGGCGGGCACGTTCGCGAACCACGTCTCGGAAGGCAGCATCCGTCGCCTCATCGGGAGGAACGACGCCGCCACCACGCCGCTGCGGCAGATCCTCGCGGCGCATGCGCGGCTCGGACGCCTCACCGACGGGTCCGGCTTCGTCGGCACCGCCGACGAGTTCGCCGACCGCATCGAGGAGCTCGGCGAGTGGGGCAACGACGGCGTGCTGCTCTGGGGCGACCTGCACCCCGTCACGGTGCACCGCGTGCTCGATGAGCTCGTGCCGATCCTGCGCCGCCGCGGCATCCTCCGCCGCGAGTACGCGCCGGGCGGTCTGCGCGCGAACCTCGCCGCGTTCTGACCCCGATCAGACGGATGCCGCGGGGCCCGCGGCATCCGTCCCGTCGCGGTCGCGACGCGAGGCCATGAGACTCGCCACCGTGGCGACCGCCATCGAGGCCACGATGACGCCGAGCGAGGCGAGCGTGGAGATCTCGGGCGCCCATTCCACCCCATGACCTCCGTTGATGAACGGCAGCTCGTTCTCGTGCAGCGCGTGGAAGACGAGCTTCACGCCGATGAACGCGAGGATGAACGCGATGCCGTAGTGCAGGTAGCGGAGCGAGTCGAGCAGTCCGCCGAGCAGGAAGTAGAGCTGGCGAAGTCCCATCAGCGCGAACAGGTTCGCCGTGAACACGAGGAACGGATCGGCGGTGATGCCGAAGATCGCCGGGATCGAGTCGATCGCGAACACCAGATCGGTGAAGCCGATCGCGACGAACACGAGCAGCATCGGGGTGAAGAGGCGTCGGCCGTCGACGGTCGTGCGCAGCTTCGCGCCGTCGAAGGACTCGCTGATCGGGAAGATGCGTCGCAGCGTGCGCACGATCACTCCCTCGCGCTTCTGATCGTCGTCGTGGTCGTCGCCGCCAAACGCCTGCCGATAGGCGGTGTAGACGAGGAAGATGCCGAACAGGTAGAACACGGCGCTGAAGTGCTCGATGATCGCCGCCCCCAGCAGGATGAAGATTCCGCGCAGCACGAGCGCGATGATGATGCCGACCATCAGCACCTCCTGCTGGTAGCGACGCGGCACGGCGAATTGCGCCATCAGCAGCACGAACACGAACAGGTTGTCGACCGACAGGCTGTACTCGGTCAGCCAGCCCGCGAGGAACTGGCTGGGCACGTCGAACCCGCCGCTGACGGCCCACAGCACGCCGGCGAAGACGAGTGCGAGCGAGACGTAGAACCCGACCCAGAGCCCGGCTTCCTTCATCGACGGCACGTGCGGCCGGCGCACGATGAGCAGGAGGTCGGCGACGAGGATCAGCACGAGAACCACGAGTGCGGTGATCTCGAACCAGGCGGGCAGAGCGGATGCCACGGGCGATGCCTTTCGGGAGGGTGCGACGAACGTCGACGGTCTCTCCCCCGCACAGTGCGGCGCGCACCCGGGGCGACGACGTTGCGCCCGTGATGACGGATGCGCGAGATCGGGATACTCCCCCTCGCATCCGGAACTCTACTCCGGGCGGAACCGCGCGTCGCGCGGTGCGGGGCAGATGCGGAAACGTCGAAAGCCCGGTGCGAACACCGGGCTTTCGACGTGTTGGTGACCCCAGCGGGATTCGAACCCGCGTTACCGCCGTGAGAGGGCGGCGTACTAGGCCGCTATACGATGGGGCCGTTAGGCAACCGTTCGATTATGCCATGCCTTCGTGGTGCCCGACAAATCGGCGCCCACACTCCACTGATCCCTTCCGCCGCGACGACGGAGGCGGCCACGGCTCGGGTCGCGACGATCCGCCGGTTCGGATCACGCGACGCCGAACAGCACGGATGCGATCACCGCGAGGGCGACGCCGGCGAGCTGCGGCGCCGCGAGTCGCTGCCTGTCGAGCAGCCAGGCGGCGACGACCGTGAACACCGGGTACAGGTTCACCAGCACCCCTACGACAGCCAACGGGCCGCGGTGCAGCGCGAGCACGAGGAAGACGTTCGCGACGCCGAGCAGAACGCCGGCGACGAGTGCCTGGATGATCGCGACCCGCCTCGCCGTCCCGTCCGCGATCACGGGTTCACGTGCCGCCCGTACCCGCACTCGCCGCGCACGCGCCAGCAGGAACATCCCGAGCATCGCGACGCCGAACGTGAGCTCGAGGAAGACGGGAATCTGCTCGGCGGCGACGGGAGCCGCATCGACGGCCAGGATCGAGGCACCGAGGAGGAGCCCCGACACGACGGTCAGCACGCCCGAACGCTGCGTGAGTCGCGGATGCCCCTCCGCCCGGCGAGACGATGCGAGCACCGCCGCGCAGATGGCGAGCAGCACAGCGACCCAGCCGAAACCGCCGAACCGCTCCCCGCGACCGACAGCGACGGCGACCGGCACCGCGGACTGCAGCACGCCCACGAGTGGGGCCACGAGACTGACCGAGCCGGACACCGCCGCCGCGTAGAACGCGATCGACCCCGCCGTCGCCGTCACCGCCGCGACCACGCCCCATCCGACGGCCGGCCCGCTCCACTGTCCCCCGACGACGATCACGATCACGCCGAGTACGGCCGCGCCGGACGCGTAGGCGAGGATCGTGGTGCCGACGGCACCGAGCCGTCGAGCGGCCATCGCGCCGAAATGTCCGTCGATGCCATACGCCGCCGCGGTGAGCAGCGCGAGCACGACGGTGACCACCACCCGTCGATTATTCGGGACGCGGCGAGGTCAGCCCGGACGCAACCGTCATACGCGTCACACTCCGCCTGACGCGGCGCGGAGTTGCCGCGGCATCCGCATCGTTGTTGACTCGCTTCATGCGAGTGACCAAGCATCTGCACGCCGCGCTGACCGTCGAGAACGAGGGGAAGACCCTCGTGGTCGACCCCGGCTCGTTCACCACCCCGCTCGAGGGGCTGCGCCATGTCGTGGCGATCGTGGTCACGCACGAGCATCCCGACCACTGGACCCCCGAGCACCTCACCCGGCTGCGCCGCGACCACGGCGACGTGCCGATCTACGCACCCACGGGCGTCGCCGCCGCGGCCGCCGGCTTCGACATCACCGTCGTCGAGGCGGGCGACACGGTCGACGCCGGCGGGTTCACGCTGCGGTTCTTCGGCGGCCGCCACAACGAGATCCACTCGAGCATCCCGATCGTCGACAACCTCGGGGTGCTCGTCGACGACAGGCTCTACTACCCCGGCGACTCGTACGCGGTGCCGAAGGGAGTCGACGTGGAGCTGCTCGCGGCGCCAGTCGGCGCGCCCTGGCTGAAGATCGGCGACGCGATGGACTTCGTGCTCGCCGTCGCGCCGCGCCACGCCTTCGCGACCCACGACATGACACTCTCCGTGGCCGGCCGTGACATGGGGCGCGCGCGGCTGCGCTGGGCGACCGAGCAGCACGGCGGTGCGTTCCATGATCTCGACCCGGAGCAGTCGGTCGAGATCTGACCGGGCCGCGTCAACGACGAAGCGGGATGCCGCACCGAGGTGCGACATCCCGCTTCTGCGTGCCGATCAGACGCGCAATGGCCCGGATTACTCCGCGTCGAGATCGGTCTCGAGCAGGGCGACGAGTTCGTCGAGCGCCTGCTCGGCTCCGTCACCATCGGCCTTCAGCGTGACGACGGTGCCGTGCGCGGCGCCGAGCCCCATCAGGGAGAGGATGCTGCCCGCGTTCAGATCGGGGCCGCCGGCCACCGCGATCGTCACGGGGATCTTCTTCTCCTGAACCGCCTGCACGAACAGCTTCGCGGGGCGGGCGTGGAGTCCGGAGGCGCTGGCGATGGTCGCCTGGCGTTCGGCCATGGTGTTTCTCCTTCGTAACGGTGTTGTTCAGTGTGCGGCGACGGCCTGCGGCACCGCGGCCGGCTCAGGCTCGTCGGCGACGATCTCGAGGGGGCGACGACGCGCGAAGCGCTTGAGCAGGATCACGAGCACCGCCGTAACGACCGTACCCACCGCGATCGAGAGAATCCACAGCGGGAAGCTGTCGATGGCGAAGAAGACGAAGATGCCGCCGTGGGGTGCCTTCGAGGTGACGCCGAAGGCCATCGACAGGGCACCGGTCACGGCACCTCCGACCATCGCCGCGGGGATGACGCGGAAGATGTCTGCGGCGGCGAACGGAATCGCACCCTCGGAGATGAACGAGAGGCCGAGCAGCCATGCCGCCTTGCCGTTCTCACGCTCGGCGGGGCTGAAGAGCTTGCGCCCGAGCACGGTCGAGGCGAGGGCCATCGCGAGCGGGGGCACCATGCCGGCGGCCATGACCGCAGCCATGATCTCGAGGTAGCGGTTGTCACCGGCGATGCCGGCGGCGAGGTTCGCGGTCGCGAAGCCGTAGGCCACCTTGTTGACGGGTCCGCCGAGGTCGAAGCACATCATGAGGCCGAGGATGATGCCGAGCACGATCACGCCGACACCATTGAGGCTGGAGAGCCAGTTGTTCAGGGCGGTCACCACGAACGCGATCGGCCCGCCCAGGACGAGGAGCATGAGCCCCGACGCGAAGATCGACGCGAGCAGCGGGATGATGACCACGGGCATGAGACCGCGCAGCCAGCGCGCGACCTCGAAACGACCGAGCCACCAGGCGGCGAGACCGGCGAGCAGACCGCCGATGATGCCGCCGAGGAAGCCCGCGCCCATGTAGGCCGCGACCGCACCGGCGACGAAACCGGGGGCGATACCCGGGCGGTCGGCGATCGCGAAGGCGATGTAGCCGGCCAGGGCGGGCACGAGGAAGCCGAACGACAGGGCGCCGATCTTGAACGCGACAGCACCGAGGTAGACGTTCAGCGGGTTCGCGCCGAGGTTCCAGAGAGTCGAGGCGCCGAGCACCTTGTCGGCGTTGAAGGCGATCTCGTAGCCGCCGAGCAGGAAGCCGAGCGCGATGAGCAGACCGCCGCCGGCCACGAACGGGATCATGTAGCTGACGCCCGTGAGCAAGGCCCGCTTCACGGTGCTGCCGAGGCCACTGCGTGCGGCGGGGGCGGCGGCGACGGGGGCGCTGCCGCCGGCGCGACGGGCCGACGGGTCGGATGCCGCGGCGGTCGCCTCGCTGATGAGCTTCTCGGGCTCCTCGATGCCGCGCTTGACGGAGGCACGCACGAGAGGCTTGCCGGCGAAGCGGCCGGGCTCGCGCACGTCGACGTCGACCGCGAAGATGACGGCGTCGGCGGCGTCGATGACCGACTGGGCGATCGGCTTGTAGCCGCTCGATCCCTGCGGCTCGACGACGAGGTCGATGCCGTCCGCGGTGCCTGCGGCGGTGAGGGCATCGGCGGCCATGAAGGTGTGCGCGATCCCGGTCGCGCATGCGGTGACCGCGACGATGCGCGCGGGGCGGCCGTCGACGGTGTGGCGCGCGGCCCCGGTGGGAGCCGCCGCGGCGGCCGGTGCCGTCTCGCCGGCGATGGCGCGGTCGACGACGGAGACGACGTAGGCCGCGTCGCGGGCGCCGCGCAGCTGCGCGGTGAAGTCGTCGTTGAGCAGGTTGCGCGCGAGCTTCGAGAGCACGGCGAGGTGCTCCTCGGCGGCGTGCTCGGGAGCGGCGATGAGGAACACGAGGTCGGCCGGGCCGTCGGGAGCGCCGAAGTCGACCGCGGGCCGCAGGCGCGCGAACGCGAGCGAGGCCGTCGTGACGGCGGCGCTCTTGGCGTGCGGGATCGCGATGCCGCCGGGAAGGCCGGTCTCGTCCTTGGCCTCGCGGGCCCAGGCGTCGGCGAACAGCGCCTCGGCGTCCGTCGCACGGCCGGCCGCCACCACGCGCGCAGCGAGCGCGCGGATGACCGCCTGCTTGTCGTCGCCGAGCGATGCGTCGAGGACGACGAGCTCCGGCGTGATGATGTCTGACACAGTGACCTCCGTGGTCGCAGTGGGGTGGGTGGTGGTGGGTTTCAGTGGTCGGTGAGCGGGACGCTCGCCGGCGCGGGGAGTGACGAGATGGGGATCTCGTCGACAGGTAGGTCTGCGTGGGTGGGCGCCTGGGTGCCGGGCAGGGATGCCGCGGCCGCGCCATAGCGGATGGCGGTGGCGAGCCGGGTCGACTCCTCGGCACCGTCGAGGTCGGCGAGGAGGTAGCCGGCGAGGGAGGAATCGCCCGCGCCGACGGTGCTGACCGGGCGGATGGGCGGGGGACGCCCGATCCAGGCGCCGTCCGCGGTGACGAGGAGCGCGCCGGCGCTGCCGAGGGTGATGAGCGCCGCGCCGACACGGGTCGGAACGAACCGGCGTGCCGCGGCGACGAGGGATGCGGGGTCGGCGTCGCGCGCCGCGTCGTCGTCGAGCAGCGCGGCGAGTTCGTCGTCGTTGGGCTTGATGAGGTCGGGGTGGGCGTCCGCGACGACCGCGGCGAGGGCGGGGCCCGAGGTGTCGACGGCGATGCGCGGCGCGTGCGCGCCCCACCGCCCGCGGGTCGCGGCGATCACGTCGACGTAGAGGTCGTCGCCGGCGCCGGGCGGCACGGACCCGGCGAGCACGAGCCAGCGGGCCCCGGCCGACGCGGTCACGACGGCTTCGATGAGCGCAGCCCGTTCGGCGGCGCTCAGCTCGGCGCCGGGCAGATTCAGCTTGGTCGTCTCGCCGCGGGGATCGGTGATGGCGATGTTCGAGCGCACGTGCCCGGCGACCGGCACCGCACGAGCGGGGATGCCCGTCGCGCGCAGCACGGTGTGGAACGGATCCTCCGGGGAGAGCGGCAGCACGGCGACGGCGCGTTCTCCCGCGGCGGCGGCGACGCGGGCGACGTTGATGCCCTTCCCGCCGGCATCCTCGCGTGCGGAGACGGCGGCCTGCACCTCTCCCGGTGCGAGCGGGCCTGCGAGGGTGACGGTGCGGTCGAGCGAGGGGTTGGCGGTGAGCGTGACGATCATGCGCGCCACACCTCCACGTCGGCGAAGGCGAGTACCGCGGCGAGCTCGCCGGTCGGGTCGGCTTCGCTGACGAGCACATCGATGTCCTCGACCCCGGCGAACCGGCGCAGCGACTCGCGCTGGAACTTCGAGCCGTCGACGACCAGGATGACGCGGCGCGCCGCCCGCACGATGGCGGCCTTGACGGCGGCCTCCTCCATGTCGGGGGTGCTGAGGCCGAAGTCGGCGGAGATGGCGTTGGTGCCGACGAAGGCGATGTCGGGACGCAGCTGGGCGATGGTGGCGACGGTCGTCGCGCCGACGGCCGCGGCCGTCGCCGATCGCACCCGTCCGCCGATGACAGTCAGGGAGACGCGGGGGGCGTCGGCGAGGGCAGGTGCGAGGGCGATGGAGTTGGTGATGACGTCGGCTGTCGCGTCGACGCGCGCGAGGCGCTCGGAGAGCGCGTCGGCGACGGCGGCGGTCGTGGTGCCGGAGTCGAGGAAGATCGAGCCGGTGAAGCCGGCCGGGATGGCCTCGAGCGCGCGGCGGGCGATCGCGATCTTGGCGGCCTCATGCTGCGTGCGTCGTTCGAGCACGGTCGGCTCGATCGTGCTGATGCGGTCGGTGGAGACCGCTCCCCCGTGCACCCGACGCAGAAGGCCGGCGTCTTCGAGCACGGCGAGGTCGCGACGCACCGTCTCGGTAGTGACCTGGAACCGCTCGGCGAGGTCGATGACCGACACGCGCCCGTCACTGGTGACGAGCTGTTCGATCAGCGCGTGGCGCTCCGTCGCGTACATGGACCCTCCTTGGACATCCACAAAGTACAACACCAACACACACAAAACAACATCCAAAGCAACATTGCCCCACACAGCCACCCCTCGCCGTCCACAGACACCTCATAGACTTCGCCGAGACCGGACATCGAGTCGCCGCATAGCGTCGCCGACGTGACATCCATAGCCCCGCCTTCTCAGGCCGTACCCGTCTCTCCCCCGGCCTCGGTCGCCGCTCGTCGGCGCTGGGGTGTCTGGCCCCTCGGATTGGTCCTCCTCGGTCTCGGCGCCGCCGTTCTCACGGCGTGGGGCGTCTGGAACGGATCGCAGTCCGACTACTACGCATCCATCGCGCTGTCGATGAGCAAGAGCTGGTCGAACTTCTTCTTCGGTGCGTTCGACCCCGCCGGCACCGTGACGCTCGACAAGATCCCCGGCTCGTTCTGGGTGCCCGCACTGTTCGTGAGAGTGTTCGGGTTTTCGACCTGGGCGATCATCCTGCCGAATGCCCTCGCCGCCGTCGGCGCCGCGCTCATCACCGCGGTGACCGCCAAACGGGTCGCCGGCACCACCGCGGGTCTGCTCGCGGGCGCCGTCGTCGCGACCACGCCGATCCTCGTGGCCGTCTCGCGCTCGAACCAGCCGGAGTCCTTCTTCGTGCTGGCGATCGCCGCGGCCGCCTGGGCCGCCGTCCACGCGGTGCAGAAGGCGAGCTTCGGATGGCTCGTGGCCGCCGGCCTGTTCATCGCGGCTGCCTTCCAGTGCTACATGCTCGAGGCTTGGGCCGCGTGGCCGGCGCTCGGCATCGCGTACCTGTGCAGCCGGCAGCCGTGGGTTCGCAAGATCTGGACGCTCCTGGTCGCCGGCGTCGTCAGCGCCGCGGCATCCGTCGCGTGGATCGTGATCGTCTCGCTCGTGCCGGCGTCCTCGCGGCCCTACATCGGCAGCACGCTGCACAACAGCGCCTGGGAGATGGTGTTCGGCTACAACGGTCTCGGCCGGTTCGGTTCGAGCACCGCCGACAGCAGTGCCTACAACTCGTTCACTCCGCCGTTCTCGGGCAGCGCCGGCATCTTCCGCCTGTTCAACACGCAGCTCGCCGGGCAGATCGGCTGGCTCGTGCCGGTGACGCTGCTCGCCCTCGTCGTGCTCTGGATCGCCAAGGTGCCGCGCACCATCACCGTGCTGATCGGTGTCTGGTTCCTGACGTACGCCGCGATGTTCTCGGTCGTGGCCGGCATGCACCAGTTCTACACGGCGTCGCTCGCGGTGCCGATGGCGCTCGCGGTCGGCCTCGCGTTCGGCGCAGCCCGGAAGGCGAACATCCGGTGGGCGCAGGCATCCCTCGTCGGCGTCGCCGCACTCACGGCGTTGATCATCGGCATCTCGTACGGCGGCTACTCGATCGTCGTCTCGATCCTGCAGCTGGTCGCCGCGGCGGTCGCCATCGGCCTCATCTACTGGGAGCGCGCGCGCACCCGCCCCCTGCGGTTCGTGACCGCGCTCGTCGCCGGAGTGGGCCTGCTGCTCACCCCGACGGTCTGGTCGGTCGTGACCATGTCGCACCCGAGTTCGATCAACCCGGTCGCGGGCGGCGTGGCGGACATGAGCGGCGGCATGGGTGGTCCCGGCGGCGGACAAGGCGGTCCCGGCGGTCAAGGCGGCTTCGGCGGTCAGACCCAAGGCGGCTCGTCCTCGGCCCAGGGCGGCCCCGGCGGGTTCGGCTCGCAGAGCGGTTCGTCGAGCAGCCAGGGCGGGTTCGGTTCCGGCGGCCCGGGTGGCGCGGGCGGCCCCGGCGGATCGAGCGCGCAGGGCGGCACCGGCACGCAGGGCGGTTTCGGCGGATCCAGCAGCGGCTCCGCGCAGGGCGGTCTCGGCGGCCAGGGCATCGCGGGCATGTCGAGCTCGTCGTCGTCGGACGCCGAGCTGATGACCTGGCTCGAGCAGCACGCGACGTCGAGCACCGAGTACCTGGTCGCGACGTTCGGCGCGCAGCAGGCGGCCGGGCTGATCATCGGTTCGGACGGCGGCTCGGTGCTCCCGATCGGCGGTTTCAGCGGCAGCGACCCGGTGCCGACGCTCGCCGAGTTCCAGGCCCTGGTCTCCAGCGGCAAGCTCACCTACGTGCTGCTGAGCGGCGCGGGCGGGGGCGGCGGCGGCATGGGCGGATCGTCGTCGGGCACGTCGAGCGAGATCCAGTCGTGGGTCGAGCAGAACTGCTCGAGCGTGAGCGACTCGCCGAGCTCGAACCTCTACTCCTGCTCGGCATCGAGCACCGGGTCCTGAGGGGCGCGGCCTCAGACGACGGATGCCCCGGCTCTCCCCTCGAGCCGGGGCATCCGTCTGTGTCGGCCTAAGGTGATCGGATGCCGGACTCCCCCGCGGCCGACCGCGTGATCGATGAGCTGCTCGTGCGTGGGCTGCTGCGGGCCGCCACGCCCGAGTTCGCCGAGGCTCCGCTCGCGTTCGCCGCGGAGGGCTGGGACTGCGCACTCTGGCGGGTGGGCGAGCACCACGCCGCCCGGTTGCCGCGGCGCGAGGTCGCCGATGCGCTGGTGCGGCACGAGCAGGAGTTCCTGCCGGCGATCGCCCGCCGTCTCGCGACCGCCGGAGTCGGCGCCCCCGCTCCCCTGGTCGCGGTGCACGCGAACGAGGCGACACCGTTCCCGTGGAGTCTCGTGCCGTGGTTCGACGGCGAGGCGGCGATCGACGTGCCGCGCGCGGAGCGCGGAGCGTGGGCCGGCCCGCTCGCCGCGGGCATCGCCGCGCTGCACATGCCCGCGGCATCCTTCCCCGAGAATCCGTTCCGCGGAGTGCCTCTTGCGGCCCGGGACGCGTCGATTCGGGCGCGGCTGCGCGAGGCTCCGGTGTCGGCTGCCGAGCACGCACTTCTGGATGCCGCGTGGCACGACGCCCT
>NZ_MEGA01000063.1:0-14826 GCF_001725695.1 Microbacterium sp. SCN 71-21 | reverse complement strand
CGCACCGGCGAGACGTAGCGTGGACGCATGCACGACATCCGCGCCGAGGTGCGCGAGTTCCTGAGCTCGCGTCGCGCGCGCATCACCCCTCAGGAGGCGGGTCTGCCCGCCTACGGCGGCAACCGTCGCGTGGCGGGGCTGCGCCGCGAGGAGGTCGCGATGCTCACGGGCGTCTCGGTCGACTACTACATCCGTCTCGAGCGCGGGAACCTCGCGGGCGCCTCCGAGAGCGTGCTCGACGCGCTCGCGCGCACGCTGCGGCTCGACGCGGCCGAGCGCGACTACCTGTTCGACCTCGCGCGGGCGGCGAGCCCCGGCATCCGCGTGCCCGCGAAGCCTGCCGAGACGGTGCGCCCCGCGGTGCGGCAGGTGCTCGACGCGATGGCCGACGCCCCCGCGTGGGTCCGCAACGGCCGACACGACATCCTGGCGGCGAACCGTCTCGGCCGCGCCCTCTACGCGCCGGTGTTCGACAGCCCCCGCCGCCCGGTCAACACGACCCGGTTCACGTACTTGGATGCTGCGGCCCGCACCTTCTGGCGCGACTACGACCAGATCGCGAACGACGCCGCCGCGATGCTGCGCCTCGAAGCGGGCCGCACGCCGCACGACACCGACCTCATCACGCTCATCGGCGAGCTGTCGACGCAGAGCGAGCTGTTCCGGCAGCGGTGGGCCTCGCGCGACGTGAAATACCACCGCAGCGGGCGCAAGCGTCTGCACCACCCGGTGGTCGGCGATCTCGATCTCGACTTCGAGTCGATGGAGCTGCCCAGCGAGCCGGGTCTCGTCATGAACGTCTACACGGCGCCGGCGGGCTCGCCGAGCGCCGATGCGCTGACCCTGCTCGCCTCGTGGGCGGCGAGCGCCGACTTCACCGCCGACGCGGCGCTCATCGGCGCGGAGTGATCCGGGCGGGCTCCCCCGCCCGAACCGTCAGCGGGGGTCGACCCGCAGCGTCGTCTCGAGCACGTCGTCGCCGGTGATCGCCCCGACGTAGGCGGGACCGAACCGGTCGTACTTCGCGTGCAGCGCGGCATCCAGTGCCGCCCGCACCGCCGCGTCGGCGGGGGTGAAGGTGACGTCCTGCTCGACGCCGCCCGCGGCGACACGGCCGGTGCCCGCGGCGCGGGCGCGGCGGTACCAGCCGTTCTCCGGGCCGTGCGCCGAGCGCACGTAGAGCACGCCGTCGACGACGCCGTGCCAGATCGTCACCCAGGGACGCAGGGTGCCGTCGGCGCGGGTCGAGGCGATGCGCAGTTCGGTCGCGTCGCCGATGCGGGCGAGCTCGGTGGGGTTCCAGTCGGACATCGGATGTCTCCTTCGTCGCCGTTCAGGCGGGGTATTCGTCGTCGGTGAGCTTCGCGCCCCACTCCGTCTCGGGAACGCCCTCCTCGAGGGGCGCCTCCCAGAGCGCGAGATGGCACATCGCATTCTGCGCCGAGGCGCCGTGCCAGTGCCATTCCCCCGCAGGCGTGAAGACGGTGTCGCCGGGGCGCAGCTCGATCAGCTCGCCGCCGCGCGACTGCACCCAGCCGAGCCCGTCGGTGACATGCAGCACCTGGCCGACGGCGTGACGATGCCAGGCGGTGTGGGCGCCGGGCATGAAGCGGACGAGGTTGAGGCGCGCGCGCGAGGGGGCGACGCCCGTGTAGTGGGCGTTGACGTACACGTCGCCGTCGAACCACTCAGCAGGGCCGCGGAAGGTCGGGGCTACGGGGAACTTGGTCGTGCTCATGGGGTGTCCTTTCGAGTGTGGGCGCGTCGTTCGCGCATGAGCGGAGGCAGCACGAGCGTCGCGGCGACGATCGCGCACAGGGTCAGGAGGACGGCGGCGGCGGTGAGGGCGGCCGCGACCTCTGCCGCAACGGAGGCGGCGGCATCCGTGCCGTGCGCGCCCGCCGCGACGACCACCAGCACACCGAGGCCGAGCGACATGCCGACCTGGTGGAACGTGTTGACGAGACCGGATGCCGCGCCGGCATCGGCGGCGGCGACCCCGGCGATGCCCGCCGCGGTGAGCGGCGCGAAGGCGAGACCCTGACCGGCGCCGATCACGAGCATGGGGGCGGCGACGGCCGTGAGGTAGTCGCTCTCGGGCACGACCCGACTGAGCCACGCGACGCCCACGAGTGTCAGCACGATGCCGGCGACGAGGGTGGGACCGGCACCGATCGACCGCACGACGCGGGTGACCGCGAGCGCGACGGCGAAGTTCACGACCGTCATCGGCAGGAAGCCCAGCCCGGCCTGCAGCGGCGTGAAGCGGAGCACGTCCTGCAGGAACTGGGTCGTGAAGAAGAAGAACCCGATCATCGCGCCCATGTAGAGCAGCCGAGCGAGGTACGCGCCGACCCTCACCCTGCTGCGCAGCAGGCGCAGCGGCAGGATGGGCTGCGGCGCCACCGACTCGTTCACGACGAATCCGACCAGCAGAAGGATGCCGACCGCCCCCGCGACGAGCGTCGGGGTCGCCGTCCATCCCTGCTCGGCGGCGGTGATGATCGCGAAGACGAGCGAGCCGACGCCGAGAGTCGCGGTCAGCGCGCCGACGAGATCGAACCGACCCGTCGCCCGGGCGGTCTCGGGCAGGTAACGCGGGGCGAGCACGATCATGGCGATGCCGATGGGCACGTTGAGGAAGAAGCCGGCGCGCCAGCTGAGCAGTTCGGCGCAGGCGCCGCCGACGACCATGCCGAGGCTCGCGCCGATGCCGGCCGTGGCGCCGTAGAGCGCGACGGCTCGGGCGCGTTCGCGCCCCGCCGGGAAGGTCGCCGTCAGGAGGGCCAGCGACGTCGGCGCGACGATCGCGGCGCCGACCCCCTGTACCGCCCGCGCGCCGATCAGCCACCCGCCCGACGGTGCGAGCCCGATCGCGAGCGATGCGGCGGCGAAGATCGCGAGCCCGGCGACGAAGACGCCGCGGCGGCCGAGCAGGTCTCCGGCCCGCGCACCGAGCAGCAGCAGACCGCCGAAGACGAGGGTGTAGGCGTCCTGCACCCACGACAGCTCTCCCGGTCCGAGGCCGAGGTCGACCTCCAGGCTCGGCAGCGCCGTGAAGATCACGGAGTTGTCGAGCAGCACCATGAAGTAGCTGAGCAGGATGACGACGAGGATCGCGATCGGATGCCTCGCCGCCACCGTGCGCCCTCCGGCGGTCAGCGGCTGTGCGGTCATCAGAAGGAGACCATGACCTTCAGTGCCTCGCGCGCGTCCATGGCGGCGTAGCCGGCGGGAACGTCGTCGATGCCGACGGTGCGGTCGAAGACGCGGCCCGGGTCGATGACACCGTCGAGCACCTGCTGGATGGCCGGCTCGAGGTAGGCGCGCACCGGCGCCGGCCCGCCCGCGAGACGGGCGTTCTTGCCGAAGAGAGATCCGAAGCCGATCGGGGCTTCCTCGTACTGCGGCACGCCCACGCGGGAGATGATGCCGCCGGGACGCACGATGCCGTAGGCCTGCTCGTAGGCGGGCATGTGGCCGACCGCTTCGAGCACGATGTGCGAGCCCTCGCCGTTCGTGAGCTCGAGCACGCGCGCGACGCCGTCGGCGCCTCGCTCGGCCACGACATCGGTCGCGCCGAAGGCGACCCCGAGGTCGGTGCGCGAGGCGTGACGACCCATGAGGATGATCCGCTCGGCGCCGAGCTGACGGGCTGCGAGAACGGCCGAGAGCCCGACCGCGCCGTCGCCGATCACCGTGACGGTCTTCCCGGGCTGCACGTCGCCCATGTAGGCCGCGTGGTAGCCGGTGAGGTACACGTCCGAGAGCGTGAGGAGCGACGCGAGAAGCTCCTCGGAGGCGGTGTCGGGGGTGAGTCCGGGCACGACCACGAGGCTGCCGTCGGCCTGGGGCACGCGGGCGAGCTCGGCCTGCAGCCCGCCGACCTCCGGCGAGCCGTACCAGCCGCCGTGCACGCAGGAGGTCTGGAAGCCCTCCCGGCAGAACACGCAGGTGTTGTCCTGGAACGCGAACGGCACGACGACGAAGTCGCCGGGCTTCACCGTGCGTACGTCCGCACCGATCTCCTCGACGACGCCGATGAGCTCGTGGCCCATGGGCCGCCCGGTGTCGCTCGCGTGCAGGGAGTGGTAGGGGTGCAGGTCGGAGCCGCAGACGCACGCGCGCACCGCGCGCACGATGGCGTCGGTGGGCTGGCGGATGACCGGGTCGGCAACGGTCTCGACGCGCACATCGCCCGCGCCGTACATGAATGTGGCCTTCATGGAGTCCTTCACTGTCGTTCGAGCACCCGGATGGGGTGTGATCCCATCTCACGGCCTCGCGCGCGGACGCGGGAGGACCGCTCGTGCCGGGTAACGCCAGTACCTCCCGGGGCATCCGCTCGCGGCGTACCGTCACGGGCATGAGCATCCCCACCCTGACGCTGAACAACGGCGTCACCCTGCCCGCCCTCGGCTACGGCGTCTTCCAGACCCCGCCGGACGAGACCATCGCGTCGGTCACCGAGGCGCTGCGCGTCGGCTACCGCCACATCGACACGGCCGCCGCCTACGGCAATGAGCGCGAGGTCGGCCGCGCGATCGCGCGGAGCGACGTCGCCCGCGACGACATCGTCATCGAGACGAAGGTCTGGGTGTCCGACTACGGCTACGACGAGACGCTGCACGCGTTCGAGAAGGCCACGGCGAAGCTCGGGGTCGACACCCTCGACATCCTGATCCTCCACCAGCCCGCGCCGACCCGGTTCGAGAGGACCATCGCCGCCTACCGGGCACTGGAGTCGCTGCTGGCCGACGGCCGGGTGCGCGCGATCGGCGTGAGCAACTTCCTCCCCCACCACCTCGAGCGCCTGCGCGCCGAGACCGAGGTGGTGCCGGCCCTCAATCAGCTCGAGATCCACCCGTACTTCGCGCAGCGAGAGCTGCTCGCGGTCGACGAGGCGCAGGGCATCCTCAACCAGGCGTGGTCGCCGATCGGCGGCATCACCTTCTACCCCGGTCCCTGGGGCGACGAGCGGCGCAGCGTCATGCAGGACCCGGAGATCGCCGCGATCGCCGAGCGCGTGGGCGCGACCCCGGCGCAGGTCATGCTCGCGTGGCACCTGCAGCAGGGTCGGTCGGCGATCCCCAAGTCGGTGAACCCCGCCCGCATCGCCGAGAACTTCGCGGCGGGCGAGGTCGAGCTGGATGCCGCGGCCCTCGCCGCGATCGACGGCCTCGACCGCGGCGTGCGCAACGGCCCCGACCCCGACGCCCCGCGCGAGGAGTTCTTCAACCGGCTGATCCCCGAGGCGTGACCCGAACGGGGCGGATGCCGCGGCATCCGCCCCACCGACACGGGAGATGGCCGCACGGCGACACATAGACACGCCCGGGCTGCGACTCGCTAGAGTGTGCTCGTGGTCCGCCGGAACATTCCACCCGGCTCACAGTCGTCTCTGCGCGAGGCGAACCGGGTGCGCCTCGTCGAGTCGCTGAAGCGACACGGCAGGCTCACCCAGGTCGAATTGGCTGAGAGCACGGGTCTCTCCCCCGCCACGGTGTCGAACATCGTGAAGGAGCTCACCGCGTCCGGTGTGCTCGACACGTCGACCACGTCGCGCAGCGGACGCCGCGCGATCCTCGTCTCGCTCGC
Organism: Microbacterium sp. SCN 71-21; assembly: GCF_001725695.1. Lineage (NCBI taxonomy): Bacteria > Bacillati > Actinomycetota > Actinomycetes > Micrococcales > Microbacteriaceae > Microbacterium > Microbacterium sp. SCN 71-21. The sequence goes on along the minus strand of NZ_MEGA01000063.1, from coordinate 9,228 downwards.
CCGCCAGACCGGCCTCGTCGCCGGCGTGCACTATAGCGCCCGGCACCTGCGCATCGCCCTCGCAGACGCGACCCGCACGATCGTCAGCGAGACCTCCCTCCCCCTCGCCCCCGACCACCGTCATGACGCCGAGCTCGACCGGCTCGCGCTGCTGCTCGGCGACATGCTCGACTCGCTCGGCATGACCACCCGCGACCTGCTCGCGGTCGGTGTGGCCCTGCCCGCTTCGCTCGACCCGCGCACCGGCATGGTGTCGACACCGGGCCTGTTGCGCGGCTGGGAGGGCATCGACATCGCCTCGAGCCTCGAGGCGCGCATCGACTGCGCCGTCATCGCCGACAGCGAGGCGAACGCGGGAGCAATCGCCGAGGCGCGCGAGGGCGCCGCGATCGGCATCGGCAGCTCCGTGTTCGTGCGGGTGGGTCACACCATCAGTGCGGGCATCGTCGTCGGCGGCGACGTGCTGCCGGGCGCGCACGGCAAGGCGGGCCAGATCGGCCATGTGACCATCGACGAGAACGGCCCGGTCTGCCGTTGCAACAACCGCGGGTGCCTCGAGACGTACGCCGCCGGACCCGCGCTCCTCTCGCTCTTCCCGCGTTCGGAGGGGATGCAGCGCCTCGGCGACCTCATCCAGTCGGCCGAGGGCGGCGACGGCCGCTCGCACCGGGTGATCGCCGACGCGGGGCGCCACATCGGCGTCGCGCTCGCGAGCCTGTGCAACCTCGTCGACCCCGAGGTGGTCGTCATCGGCGGCGAGCTCGCCCAGGCCGGAGAGATCCTGCTCGCCCCCATGCGCCACTCCCTCGAGCGCAGCGCCCTGCAGTCGACCTCGGGGGTGCCGACCCTCGTCGGCGCGTCCCTCGGCGAGTGGGCCGAGACCCGAGGTGCCATCATCAGCGCACTGAGCGTGGGCGGAGCCGCGACATCCGCCATCTCTTTGCCCGCCTGACGCGCGAGAGCGCCGCGGATGGGTTTGAATAAGAGGCGTGAACCTGGCGAGGACGCTGGCACGTGCAGCGCTGGGGGTCGCCGTCACCGTCGCGCTCGCGGCGTCACTGGTCGGATGCGCCCCCGCGGGTGATCAGCGCGCCAAGATCGCGCTGCTGCTCCCCGACGCCAAGACCGCCCGCTACGAGTCCTTCGACCGCCCGTTGTTCGAGAAGTCCGTCGCCGCTCTCGGCCCGTACGACGTGATCTACTCGAACGCCGACCAGGATGCCGCGGAGCAGCAGTCGCAGGCCGAGTCGGCGCTGGCCGCCGGCGCCAAGGTCCTGGTGCTCGATCCGGTGGACTCGAATGCGGCCGCGAGCGTCGTCGCCGCAGCGCGCGCCGCGGGAGTGCCGGTCATCGCCTATGACCGGTTCATCACCGGCGGTGGGGTGTCCTACTTCGTCGGCTTCGACGGCCAGAAGGTCGGCGAGCTGCAGGCGACCGCGCTCGTACAAGGGCTCACCGACCGCGGCACACTGTCGCAGGGCGGCATCCTCGTCGTGAACGGCTCGCCCACCGACAGCAACGCCGCACAGTTCGCGGCGGGCGCGGCATCCGTCTTCTCGACCAGCGGCGTGCAGATCCTCGCGTCGTACTCGACGCCCGACTGGAGCCCCGACAAGGCCCAGGAGTGGGTCGCCGGGCAGATCACCCAGTACGGCGATCGCATCGTCGGTGTCTACGCCGCCAACGACGGTGTCGCGAGCGGCGCGATCGCCGCACTGAAGGCCGCGAACGTGTCGCCGATGCCGGTGGTGACCGGACAGGATGCCGAGCTGTCGGCCATCCAGCGCATCGTGTCGGGCGACCAGTACATGACCGTCTACAAGGCCATCGGACGCGAAGCCGACCGTGCGGCGCAGGTTGCCGTCGATCTCATCCGCGGCACGCCTCCCGCGTCGCCGACCCTCATCGACGGGGTGCCGAGCACGCAGTACCAGCCCGTCGCCGTCACCGTGCACGACATCATGGCGACCGTGGTTGCGGACGGCTTCTGGACCGTGAAGGATATCTGCTCGCCCGCCTACGCCGCCGCCTGCGCCGCGGCGGGCATACGGTGAGACGCACGATGGCAGCGATGGTGAATCAGACGAAGACGGCACGCCCCCACAAGGGCGTGCTCACCATGCGCGGGATCGGCAAGCACTTCGGCGCGATCAAGGCGCTGAGCGGAGTCGACTTCAGTGTGAGCGAGGGCGAGGTCGTCGCTCTCGTCGGGGACAACGGGGCCGGCAAGTCGACCCTCGTGAAGATCCTCGCGGGGGTGTACCGCGCCGACGCCGGAACCGTCGAGCTCGACGGCACGCCGATCGAGGTGTCGAGCCCCTCGCACGCCCAGCAGCTCGGCATCGCCACCGTCTTCCAGGATCTCGCCCTGTGCGAGAACCTCGACATCGTCGCCAACATCTGGCTCGGCCGCGAGCTCGTGCACGACCGTCTGCTCGACGAGATCGAGATGGAGGAGCGCACGATGCTGCTCCTGCGGGAGCTCTCGGCGAAGATCCCGTCGGTGCGCACACCGGTCGCCGCCCTCTCGGGCGGGCAGCGCCAGACCGTCGCGATCGCCCGGTCGCTCATCGGGGAGCCGCGCGTGATCATCCTCGACGAGCCGACCGCCGCGCTCGGCGTCGCTCAGTCCGCCGAGGTGCTGAACCTCATCGAGCGGCTGCGCGAGCGCGGACACGGTGTCGTGCTCATCAGCCACAACATGACGGAGGTGCTCGCCGTCGCCGACCGGGTCGTGGTGCTGAGGCTCGGACGCAACAACGGCGAATACGACGCAGCCGACCTCACGAGCGAGACCCTGATCGCCGCGATCACGGGTGCGTCGACGTCGGGGGTGCCGCAGCGCTCCCGCGAACCGCGAACCGTCCCCGTCGACACGAACGTCATCTCCCTGCGCACGAAGAGCCATCCGTTGCCGGGCGGCCGTTCGTGACGCGCCCGGGCACCGGCGAGCTGCTCGATCCCGACGAGGAGCGCGGCGCCCGGAGGCTCGTCGCGGTGGCGATCGCGCGGGTGCGCGGGGGCGATCTGGGCGCGGCGCCGGTGATCATCGGGCTGGTGATCATCTGGACGGTGTTCCAGTCGTTGAACCCGGTGTTCCTCTCGAGCACCAACCTCGTGAACCTCACGATGCAGTGCGCCTCGATCGGCATGATCACCCTCGGTGTGGTCGTCGTGCTGCTGATCGGGCAGATCGATCTGTCGGTCGGCTCGGTCTCGGGGCTGTCGTCGGCGCTGCTCGCGGTCGCTCTCGTGCAGTGGGACTGGCCGTGGCCGCTCGCGCTGCTCATCGCCGCCCTGTCGGGCGTGGTCGTAGGGCTCGTGTACGGCGTGCTGCTCACCCGGTTCGGCGTGCCGAGCTTCATCATCACGCTCGCCGGGCTCCTGGCCTTCCTCGGCCTGCAGCTGCGCGTGCTCGGCGACACCGGATCGATCAACCTGCCGTTCGATTCGGCGCTCGTCACGTTCGCGCAGCAGATGTTCCTCCCGTGGTGGGCGGGGTACGTGATCTCCGTTCTGGCCGCGGGCGCCTACGCGCTCTCCCTCGTGCGACGCGCGCGTCGCCGCGAGGCCGCTGATCTCGGCTCGGACAGCACCACCCGCATCGTCGTGCGCTCGGGCGCACTGCTGGTGGTCCTGCTCGTCGCCTCGTGGTACCTCAACCTCTCGCGCGGCATCGGGGTCATGTTCCTGCTGTTCGTGGTCGCGGTGGTTCTCATGAACGTCGCGCTCACGCGCACTCGCTGGGGGCGTGCGGTGTACGCGATCGGCGGGTCCGCGGAGGCCGCACGCCGTGCCGGAATCCACGTCAGCCGCATGTACATGTCGGCGTTCGTGGTGTGCTCGACGCTCGCGGCGATCGGCGGCATCCTCGCGGCATCCCGTCTCGCGGCGGCCAATCAGAGCTCGGGTGGCGGTGACACGAACCTCAACGCCATCGCCGCGGCGGTCATCGGCGGGACGAGCCTGTTCGGCGGCCGAGGGTCGGCGTTCTCGGCGCTGCTGGGCATCGTGGTGGTGCAGTCGCTCTCGTCGGGGCTCACCCTGCTCAACCTCGATTCCTCGGTGCGGTACATGATCACGGGTGCCGTGCTCGTGCTCGCGGTGATCGTGGATGCCGCGGCCCGCCGTTCGCGCGCGGCCGCCGGTCGCGCCTGACATCGTCAGGCACCATCCGTTCACGCCTCGAACTCGGCGTTGCATGCCGGAAACATTCGACCGTCGGATCGTCAGCGGAATCATCGAATCGGTTCGCACAACGCGCAGAATCGGGGCGGAATCGCCCTGAAGCCACCGGTTGACCGCATTTCCCCCGCCGTTGCCGAAGCGTTATCTTCACGGATTGACTTCAAGGCTTGAAGTCATAAAGATCGAGAAGCGATCAGCACCCGAACGCTGGTTCTGCTGTTTCAACGACGAAAGGCACATGATGAAGAAGTCTTCGATCCTGCTCGCGGCGGCAGTCGTGGGCGCTGGAGCGATGCTCCTCGCCGGCTGTTCCGGCACGAGCAGCAGCTCGAGCAGCGGCTCGGCTGCGGCAAGCGGCAAGCGCGCTTGTGTGATCCTCCCCGACTCGGCGTCGTCGCCGCGCTGGGAGAACTTCGACCGCAAGTACCTCACCGACGGTCTGCAGGCGGCCGGCTTCACCGCCGACGTGCAGAACGCCCAGGGTGACACCAGCAAGTACGCCACCATCGCCGACCAGCAGCTCACCCAGGGCTGCGGCGTGATGATCCTCACCGACTACCAGGGCGCAGCCGTGGGCGTCGCCAAGAAGGCCAAGGCCCAGGGCATCCCGGTCATCGCCTACGACCGCTCGTTCACCGGCTCCGACTACTACGTGTCCTTCGACAACGTGCAGGTCGGCAAGCTCGAGGGTCAGATGATCGTCGACGGCCTCAAGAAGCTGGGCAAGGACCCGGCCTCCTCGACGGTCGTCTACATGGGCGGCGACCCGACCGACAACAACGCGGCCATGTTCCGCACGGGTGCGAACGACGCCATGTCGGCTGCCGGCATCAAGCCCGCCGCTGAGCCCGCCGGTGTCTGGGACCAGTCCAAGTCGGCCACCAACTTCCAGCAGGCGCTGACCTCGCTCGGTGGCAAGGTCGACGCGGTGTGGGTCGCCAACGACACCAACGCCGCCGGTGTGATCTCGGTGCTCAAGAACTCGTTCCAGGCCGGTCAGATCCCGGTGTCGGGCCAGGACGCGAGCGTCGTGGGTCTGCAGAACATCCTCCTCGGATGGCAGTCGGGCACGGTCTACAAGCCCGTCAAGGATGAGGCCGACGCCGCCGTCAAGGTCGCCGTCGCCCTCCTGAACGGCCAGACCGTCACCGCCGACCAGAAGCTCGCCGATGGCACGCCTTACATCTCGGTCACGCCGAAGTCGGTCGACGCCACAACGGTCGAGACCGTCGTGAGCGCCGGTGACGCCTCCGCGTCGGACATCTGCAACACGGCCGAGCTCCAGGCCGCCTGCACGAAGTACGGCGTCAAGTAATCACGCCTGCGGGAGGCGTCGCGTCACCTGACGCGGCGCCTTCCGCGCGCTGTCCGACACTCTCGAAAGAAGGCACCATGCCAGATCCGATCATCGAACTCGTGGGCGTGAAGAAGTCGTTCGGCCCCGTCAACGTCCTCAAGGGTGTCAACCTCAAGGTGCACCCGGGCAAGGTGACCGCCCTCGTCGGCGACAACGGCGCCGGCAAGTCCACGCTCATCAAGGGCCTCGCGGGCGTGCAGCCCTACGACGACGGCGACGTGCGCATCGACGGCCAGCACCGCGACCTGCACAGCCCGCGCGAGGCCGCCGCCCTCGGCATCGAGGTCGTCTACCAGGACCTCGCGCTCGCCGACAACCTCGACATCGTGCAGAACATGTTCCTCGGCCGCGAGGAGACCAGCGCCGGCACGTTCGACGAGGGTCGCATGGAGAAGGAGGCCTCAGACACGCTGCGCTCCCTGTCCGTGCGTACGGTCAAGTCGGTGCGCCAGAAGGTGTCGAGCCTCTCGGGCGGTCAGCGCCAGACGGTCGCGATCGCGCGCGCCGTCCTCAAGAAGGCCCGCGTGGTCATCCTCGACGAGCCGACCGCGGCGCTCGGTGTCGCGCAGACCGAGCAGGTGCTGAACCTCGTCAAGCGCCTCTCCGAGCAGGGCGTCGCCGTCGTGCTCATCTCCCACAACCTCGCCGACGTGTTCGAGGTCGCCGACGACATCGCCGTGCTCTACCTCGGCCAGCTCGTCGCGCAGCTCGAGACGTCGCAGACCACCCGCGACGAAGTCGTCGCCTACATCACCGGTTCCAAGAGCGACGTTCCGCTCGTGGGGACCTCGACCATCTCTGTGGAAGGCGGCAACGCATGAGCAGCACGACGCGGACGAACGCCGCACCCGACCCGGTCGCCGGCGACCTCATCGGCAGCGGGGTCGAAGGCGGCCTCGGCGACCAGGTCGCTGCCTGGTGGCAGCGGGTGCGCGGTGGCGAGATGGGCGCACTCCCGGCGCTCGGCGGGCTCATCGTGCTCGCCATCCTGTTCTCGTTCCTGAGCCCCTACTTCTTCACGACCGGCAACCTCGCCAACCTCCTCAACCAAGCGGCGAGCCTCGTCATGCTCGGCATGGCCCTCGTGTTCGTGCTGCTGCTGGGTGAGATCGACCTGTCGGCCGGTGTGACCGGTGGCGTCTCGATGGCCCTGTTCGTCGTGCTGAACGACCGGGTGGGCGTGCCGTGGATCCCGGCGCTGCTCATCGGCTTCGCCGCGGGCATCGCGACCGGTGCCCTGATCGGATTCTTCGTTGCGAGGGTGGGCATCCCGTCGTTCGTCGTGACCCTGGGTCTGTTCCTCGGCTACCAGGGTCTCGCCCTCATCATCATCGGGTCGGGCGGCCTGTACCAGATGAACGTGCAGTTCCTCAGCGACATCCAGAACAGCAACATGCCGATCTGGGCCGGCTGGGCGCTGCTGGTCGTGGTGCTGGTCATCACGGCGGTCACGGCGTTCTGGGATCGTGCACGTCGCACCCGCGCCGGCGTTCCGAACCGCGCGATCTCGCTCGTGTGGATCAAGCTCGCCGTCATCCTCGTGCTCGGTGGCGTCGCGGTGTACTTCCTCAGCCTCGACCGCTCGCAGTCGGTGCGTGCGGTGACGGGCGTGCCCGTGATCGTTCCGGTCGTGCTCGCGATCCTGTGGATCGGCACTTTCGTGCTCGACCGCACGAAGTTCGGCCGCTACATCTACGCGATCGGCGGCAACGCCGAGGCCGCCCGCCGCTCGGGCATCAAGGTGCGCTGGGTGAAGTGGTCGGCGTTCGTGGTCTGCTCGGGTCTCGCCGTGCTGTCGCAGCTGTTCGACGTCGCGCGCATCGGCTCGGTCGACGCGACCGCGGGCCGCGACATCGTGCTGAGCGGTGTGGCCGCAGCGGTCGTCGGCGGCGTCAGCCTCTTCGGCGGACGCGGTCGACTGATCCACGCGGCGCTGGGCGCCCTGGTGATCGCGATGATCACCAACGGCCTCGGCCTGCTGGGCCTGCCGGCGGGCATCAACCTGCTCGTCACGGGTGGCGTGCTGATCCTGGCCGCCACCGTCGACGCCGTCTCGCGTCTGCGGTCGGGCGGCACCTCGCGCTCCTGACGCGCAGAGCGGATGCTGCGGCGCCCGGTCCTCTCACGAGGGTCGGGCGCCGCGGTCGTCTGAGGGTCGGTGTGCCGGGTGAGTTCCCAGCGGGATCACGTCGGGCTGATAGCCGCGCCGACGTACGCTCGCGTCGTGCCCGCGCATCTCACGCTCCCGTCGTGGTTGGCGAGCATGTCGTTGGTGGACTCGGCGGTCTCGGGGACGGTCCTGATGCTTTCCGTCCTGCTCGGTGTGGTGGCTCTCGCTCGCCGCCGCTCGCGTCGCGCCGCACTGGTCGCCGCGGGTACCATCGCCCTCGCCGCCGCGCTCGCCCTGACAGCCCTCCTCGACCTTGGGCCGGGGGTCGGTGTCGCCGTCCCCTTCGCCGGGAGATCCTGGGTCGTCGTCGCGGTCGCGGGTCTCGCTGTCGGCGTGGCCGCGATCGCGGGCGCACGATGGTGGCACAGACTCGCAGGCGCCGCGGCGGCGGTCTCCGCGATCACGGCCGCAGCCCTCGGCGTGAACGCAGTCTTCGGCGTCTACCCCACCGTCGCCGATCTGTGGGGGCGTCCGGCACCACCCGCACTGGCGGATGTCGCCTCCGGAGAGCATGGTTCGGTCGAGGCCGTGGGCACCGACTATGTGTCGACCGCCGCGGGAGGGGCCCCGGTGCCCGCGGCCGGCGCGGTCGTGTCGGCCACGATCCCGGCGACGGTCTCCCACTTCGCCGCGCGGCCCGCGACGATCTATCTGCCACCCGCGGCCCTGACGGCGCACCCGCCGGTTCTTCCGGTGGTGCTCGCCTTCTCCGGCCAGCCCGGGAGCCCGTCGGATCTCTTCACCTTCGGCGGCCTCGCCACTGTGCTCGACACCTTCGCCGCCGCTCACCACGGATTCGCGCCGATCGTCATCTCTCCCGACCAGCTGGGCGCCGCGTCGTCGAATCCGATGTGCGTGGATTCGACGCTCGGCAACGTCGACACGTACGTCGCGACCGACGTGGTGACCTGGGCGAAGTCGCATTTCCGCGTCAGCAGCAGCCCGCTCGCATGGGGAGTGCTCGGATTCTCCGAAGGCGCCACCTGTTCCATCCAGTTCGCCGTCACGCATCCGGACGTCTTCGCCTCGGCGCTCGCGATCTCGAGCGAGCTCGTGCCGACGATCGGGGTCGATACGGTCAAGGTGGCGTTCCGAGGCTCGGCGGCCGAATACGCCCGACATCATCCGCTCGCGCTCATGCATGCGCACGGCCCGTTCCGAGATTCGCGCGTCACGTTCGTTGCCGGCGAACAGGACCCGATCTTCGTGACGGCGGCGCGAAAACTGGCCGACGGGGCGCGCGCCGCGGCGATCGCGACCGACGTGCTCATCTCACCCGGCACCGGCCACGATTGGAACACCGTGCGCTGGGGACTGCGCCACGGCCTCGCCGGCTTCTTCGGGCACCTGGGGCTCATCCCCGCTCACTGAGGCGCGACGAGTCCCGCCGCGATCATGCTGCGGGCCGCGTCGACGACGGTCTCCCGCGCCGGGCGTGCGCTCCAGCCGAGCACTCGGCCGGCGGCGGATGCGTCGATGCGCTTGACGTGACCGAGGTCGGCGGCGACGCCGC
>NZ_MEGA01000062.1:0-24954 GCF_001725695.1 Microbacterium sp. SCN 71-21 | reverse complement strand
CCGCGCGCTCGAGGACGGCGTCGTGCGGCCCGTGCTCTTCCTCGTCTACGCCGGTCACATGCGCTGGCGCACCAAGGCGGGCGAGGAGATGGAGGCCTATCTCGGGCAGGACAACACGAAGGATGTCACCGCGCAGGCGTGGCGCACCGCCCTGAACCCCGAGGGCGAGTGGATCCCGGCCGTGCTGCGCTCCGCGGATCGCCGTCTGAGCGAGGTGCGCGAACAGGTGCCCGATGCGGGCGGGCTCGTCATCGCGACCGACCAGACCGCGGCCCGCGCGTATGCGGCGATCCTCGAGGCCGTCAGCGGCGAGGCGCCGACCGTCGTGCTGTCGGACGAGGCCGAGGCATCCGCGCGCATCGAGCAGTTCGCCCAGTCCACGTCCCGCTGGCTCGTCGCGGTGCGCATGGTCTCCGAGGGCGTCGACGTGCCGCGCCTCAGCGTCGGTGTCTACGCGACGAGCGCGTCGACGCCGCTCTTCTTCGCGCAGGCGATCGGACGCTTCGTGCGGGCGCGACGCCGCGGCGAGACGGCGAGCGTGTTCCTGCCGAACGTGCCCCAGCTGCTCGCGCTCGCACAGGAGCTCGAGGCGCAGCGCGACCACGCGCTCGACCGCGAGGCGACCGGTGACGAATGGGACGCCGAAGAAGCGCTGATGGATGCCGCGGAGCGGCCGGATGCGGCATCCGACGCCCTCACCGAGGAGTTCGCGTTCCTGCCACTCGATGCACAGGCTCATTTCGACCGGGTGCTCTTCGACGGCAAGGAGTTCGGTCAGCTCGCCGTGCCGGGCACCCCGGAGGAGGAGGAGTTCCTGGGGCTGCCGGGCATCCTCGAGCCCGAGCACGTGCACGAGCTGCTGCAGCAGCGTCAGGCGCGGCAGACCCGCCACCGCAAGGCGCGCGAGGCCCGCGAGGCGAGCGCGGACGAGGACGCCCCGATCGACCCGCTCCTCCCCGGGGCGCTGCACCGCACCCTCAAGGAGCAGCGGCAGCTGCTCAACAGTCTCGTCGGTCTCTACGCGCGGCAGTCCGGGGAGCCTCACGCGATGGTGCACGCCGAACTGCGGCGCCTGTGCGGGGGGCCGGCGGTCTCCCACGCGACCGTCGCGCAGCTGCAGGCGCGCATCGACCTGCTGCGCCGCCGGGTGCACGCGTGAGCAGTCGCTACGACTTCGTCTCGGTCTGGCGCATCCCCGCCGACCCCGCCCGCTGCTGGCGCGCGATCGAGGGGATGCTGCGCCCCGCCGCCGGTGCCCCGTCGCCCTGGCCGGCGGTCGAGGTGACAGGCCCTCCCGTAGCGCTCGAACCGGGCGCGCACGTCGGCCTGACGGTGCGCAGCCCGTTCGGTTACCGCCTCGTGCTCGACGCCGTGCTCACCCGCGTCGAACCGGGAGTCGTGCTCGCCGCGCGCAGCGACGGCGATCTGTTGGGCGAAGGCGAGGTGGCGCTGTTCGCCGCGGCATCCGGCACCCTGGTGCGCGTGCGCTGGGTGGTGCGCACCGAACGGGCGTGGATGAACCGCACTGCCTGGCTCCTGCGCCCCGTGTTCGTGCTCGCGCACACCGCGGTCATGGCTTCGGGGCGCCGAATGATGCGGCGCGCCGTGCGCGGCTAGCCTGGTGGCCCCGCCCCCCCCTGATCGAGGAGCTGCCCGTGGCATCCGATTCCGCTCCGGCGACTGCCCGCGACCGCGCCCGCTGGGCGCACTACCTTGCAAACGAACGGGCCGAGGCGGCCGTCTACCGTCACCTCGCCGCGCGCCGCGAGGGGGAGGAGCGGGACATCCTGCTCGCACTCGCCGACGCCGAGGGCCGCCATGAGGCGCACTGGCTGGCGCTGCTCGGCGGCGAGCCGGAGCGACTGCCGCGCGCATCGGCATCGACGCGGCTGCTCGGCTGGATGGCGCGACGGTTCGGGTCGATCTTCGTGCTCGCCCTTGCTCAGCAGGCCGAGACGCGCTCGCCCTACGACGACGACCCCCACGCGACCCCGGCGATGCGCGCCGACGAGAAGATCCACAGCGAGGTCGTGCGGGGGCTCGCCGCGGCGGGACGTCGCAGGCTGTCGGGAACCTTCCGTGCCGCGGTGTTCGGGGCGAACGACGGTCTCGTGTCGAACCTCGCGCTCGTCATGGGCATCGGGGCGACCGGCGTCGACGCGCGCATCGTGCTGTTCAGCGGCATCGCGGGCCTGCTCGCCGGAGCCCTGTCGATGGGCGCGGGGGAGTTCGTCTCGGTGCGCTCGCAGCGCGAGCTGCTCGAGGCCACCGAGCCCAACAACTTCGGCGACGACGTGCTGCCCGATCTCGACCTCGACCAGAACGAGCTCGCCCTGATCTACCGCGCGCGGGGACTCGGTGACGCCGAGGCGACCGCGCGGGCACGTCTGGTGATCGAGACGGCGCGCACGGCGGACCGTGCGGTGCCCTACCGCCGGCCGCCGGAGGGCGCGGACACGCACGAGGTCGTGGGCAGCGCGTTCAGCGCGGCGCTCTCGAGCTTCCTGTTCTTCGCGTCGGGGGCGATCATCCCGGTGCTGCCGTGGCTGTTCGGGCTGCAGGGTCTTGCGGCCGTGCTCGTCGCGCTCGCGCTCGTCGGGGTGGCGCTGCTCGGCACCGGCGCCGCGGTGGGTCTCCTCTCGGGGGCGCCGCCGCTGCGCCGCGGTCTCCGACAGCTGGGCATCGGCTTCGGGGCCGCCGCGGTCACGTACGTCCTCGGGCTCCTGTTCGGGGTGGCGGGAATCTGAACCTTCGTTACTTTCAGATATGCTGAAGGTAACGAAAGGGGAGAGATGTCTCGGATGTCTCAGCGCGCCGTCTTCATCGCGGCGAGCGTCTATCTGGTGCTCGGACTCGCAGGCGGTGTGTACTTCCGTGAGATGACCAAGGGAACGCCGTTCGAATCGGGGGAGGGCACCCAGCTCGCCGTGCTCCACACGCATCTGCTGACCCTCGGCTTCCTCGCCATGCTCGTCGTGCTCGTGCTCGACAAGGTGTACCGCCTCGCCCACAGCCGCTTCTTCGCGTGGTTCTTCTGGGTCTACAACGCGGGGCTCGTGCTGACTGTCGCGATCATGACCGTGCACGGCACGATGCAGGTGCTCGGCGTACCGGCGAGCGCGGCGATCTCCGGAATCGCGGGCCTCGGGCACATCACGCTCGGAGCCGGTCTCGTGCTGCTGCTGTTCGCGATCAACGACGGCCTGCGCGGCCGGACCGCGCCCGCCACCACGATCGACTGACCCGTGCGCCGCGCTACCGGTCGATGCGAGGAGTGCGCCCGACAGCGCACCACGCCACCGCGTCGATGACGCCGCTCGGACCCGGCAGGAGTGCTCCGCAGCGGACGCGCAGCTCTGCTCGGGCGGCCGCGTCGAGGGTCGCGACGAAAGCGCCCGCGGGCCCGACGCCGAGTTCGTAGGGTCCCCACCAGTCGTCGACGCCCGTGTACGGAACGTGCACCTCGAGCTCGTGCTCGACCACCTCGACGAGTCCGTTCGACCGGAAGAGGTCGGCGATCTGGCCCCGACCTGTGCCGACGCCGCCCGTCTCGTCGTCGACGGTCGGGTCCATCTCGCGCGCCGCGTGCCAGAACAGCGACAGGGGCGCCCGCCCGCCGCCGAAGTCCCAGACCGATGCCGCGATCACGCCGCCCGGACGGGTGACCCGTGCCATCTCCCGAATGGCGGCGTGCGGGTCGCGCAGGAAGTTGACCACCAGCTGCGCGATGACGAGATCGAAGGCGTCATCGTCGAACGGGAGCGATTCGGCGTCTGCGACACGTGCATCGCAGCCGGGAAGCCGTTCGCGCAGCGCCTCGACGAAGGACGGGGAGGGGTCGACCGCGGCCACCGGCGTGACCCCCGGAGTCGCGGTGAGTGCCGCAGCGATCGCCCCGGGACCCGCACCGACATCGAGCGCTCGCACACCATCGAGCTCGCCCACGACGTCCAGCGTGCGCTGCGCGAGCGGCTCCGAATAGCGTCCCATGAACCGCTGATAAGCCTCGGCCGGCACATCGAACGTCATCGCCCGTCCCTCCGTCGCGGCCCCGTCGCAGCAGGCCCGATGGGGCTCATCCTGCCTCTCCGCGGTCGTGGGCGCGACCCCTGGCGAGATCCGCAGCAACGGATGCGCCAACGACGAAGGCCCCCGTCTCCGGGGGCCTTCGTCGTGATGATGCCGAGGCATCCTGCGTGCGCGAGGGGGGACTTGAACCCCCACGCCCTATACGGGCACTAGCACCTCAAGCTAGCGCGTCTACCTATTCCGCCACCCGCGCATTGGGTGATGTGTGGTCTTGCAACCGAGGGTCGAGCCTAGCATGCTCCACGCGGCGTCACGAACCGGGCGGGCCCTCGCCGAGCGGGTAGCCTGGGGCGCATGACTGCAGCCGAGCCGGGGGAGCTGCCGGAGGTCATCCGGCTCGCCCGCGATCTGATCCGCATCGACACCACCAACTGGGGTGGCGGACGCAGCGAAGGCGAGCGCGAGGCGGCCGAGTTCGTCGGCGCGTACCTCGAGGAACTCGGACTCGAGACCCGCTACTTCGAGCCGATCGCGCGCCGCACGAACGTGTCGGCGCGAGTACCGGGTCGTGATCGGTCGAAGCCTGCCCTCGTCGTGCACGGGCACCTCGATGTCGTCCCGGCGATGGTCGACGACTGGAGCGTCGACCCGTTCGCCGGTGAGATTCGCGACGGATACCTCTGGGGTCGCGGTGCCGTCGACATGAAGAACATGGACGCCATGATCCTCACGTCCGTCGCCGACATCCTGCGCGCCGGAGAACAGCCCGAGCGCGACCTGATCGTGACGTTCTTCGCCGACGAGGAGAACGGTGGCGTCGAGGGCTCGGCGCTCGTCGTGCGAGACCGCCCCGAGTGGTTCAGCGGTGCGACCGAGGCGATCAGCGAGGTCGGCGGTTTCTCCATCGATGTCGCCGGACGCCGGGCGTACCTGCTGCAGGTGGGGGAGAAGGCGCTGCTGTGGGTGCGGCTGGTGGCGCGCGGCGCCGCCGGACACGGCAGCCGGTGGCATCCGGACAACGCCGTCACCCGGCTCGCCGAGGCCGTCGCGGCGCTGGGGCGCGCCCCGTGGGAGGTGCGCCTCACCGAGACGACCGCGGCGCTTCTCGCGGCGGTCGCCGACCTCACCGGAGCAGACGTCGACGACCCGGATGCTGCGGCCGACCTGTTCGGTCCGGCCGCAGCGTTCATCCGGCCGAGCCTGCGCACAACGGCGAACCCGACAGGACTCGCCGGCGGTTACAAGCACAATGTGATCCCTGATCGTGCGGAGGCGACCGTCGACATCCGGGTCCTGCCCGGAACCGAGGACGAGGTGCTCGCCGAGGTGCAGCGGATCGTCGGGGACGACATCGCCATCGAGATCGTCGTGCGCGACATCGGTCTGGAGACCCCCTTCTCCGGCTCGCTCGTCGACGCGATGGTCGCGAGTCTTCAGGATGCCGATCCGGGTGTTCCCGTCGTCCCCTACCTGCTCGGCGCGGGCACCGACAACAAGGCGCTCTCCCGCCTCGGGATCGCCGGCTACGGCTTCGCGCCGCTGAGGTTGCCGAGCGGGTTCGATTTCACCGGTATGTTCCATGGTGTCGACGAACGCGTGCCGCTTGATGCGCTGACGTTCGGTCAGGATGTGCTGACCCGCCTGCTGCGCACCTACTGATCCACCGCGCCGCCTCCCGCCCCACCCCCAACGGAAGACGACCATGAGCCACTTGTTCGAAGCGATCATCCTCGGCCTCGTCCAGGGGCTCACCGAGTTCCTGCCGGTTTCCTCCAGTGCGCACCTGCGCATCCTGGGAGCGTTCCTCCCCGGCACCGAGGACCCGGGCGCCGCCTTCACCGCCATCACGCAGATCGGCACCGAGGCGGCCGTCGTGCTGTTCTTCTGGCGCGACATCGTAAGGATCGTCAGCCGGTGGGCGCTCTCCATCGTCGGGCGCGCGCCGCGCAACGATCCCGATGCGCGCATGGGCTGGCTCATCATCCTGGGGTCGATTCCGATCGTCGTGCTGGGCATCCTGTTCCAGAACCAGATCGAGACCGTGTTCCGCTCCCTCTGGCTGGTCGCCGGCATGCTCATCCTGTTCGGCGTGCTCCTCGGCATCGCGGACGCGATCGGCGCACGCCGGCGACGTCTGGATCAGCTCACCGTCGGCCACGGCGTGATCTACGGCCTGGCCCAGGCTCTCGCCCTCATCCCCGGTGTCTCCCGCTCGGGCGGGACGATCACGGCCGGTCTGCTGATGGGCTACGAGCGCGCCGCGGCGGCTCGCTACGCCTTCCTTCTCGCGATCCCGGCCGTGTTCGGCTCGGGCTTCTATCAGCTGTACAAGGTCGTGAAGGAGCCGGAGGTGAACCCGCCGTTCACCCTGCTCGAGACGGGCCTCGCGACGGTGATCGCGTTCGTCGTCGCCCTCGTGGTCATCAAGTACTTCATGGCGTTCATCTCGAAGCGCAGCTTCCTGCCCTTCGTCATCTACCGCGTGGCGCTCGGCGCCTTCGTGATGGTCATGCTCGCGACGGGCGTCATCACCGCCTGAGCGGGATCGGGCGCTCTCAGCGCTGCGGCCCGCCGCGGCCGGGCCGGTCGTCGCCGCGCTTGCGCAGGTACTGCTCGAACTCACGGGCGATCGCATCGCCGGACGCCTCCGGGGAGTCCCACGCGTCGCGGGTGCGCTCGAGGCCGCGGATATACTCCGTCATCTCCTCGTCGTCGGCCGCGGCCGCGTCGATGGACGCCTCCCACGCGGCGGACTGCGTCGCCAGGTCACCGCGGTCGATCTTCGCCCCGGTGAGGTCCTCGAGGCGGTCGAGAAGTGCGAGGGTCGCCTTGGGCGACGGCGAGTGACCGGCGACGTAGTGCGGCACGCTCGCCCAGAGCGAGGCTGTCGGGATGCCGGCGGTGTCGGCGGCCTGACCGAGGACGCTGAGGATGCCGACCGGCCCCTCATAGGTCGTGCGGTCGAGGTCGAGAGTATGACGCAGCTGCTCGTTCTCGCTGCCCGCGAAGATCGAGATCGGACGGGAGTGGGGGACATCCGCCATCATCGAGCCGAGCGCGACCATGCCGGTGATGTCCTCACGCAGCGCGACGTCGATCAGCTCACCGGCGAACGCCTGCCAGGCCCGCGCCGGCTCGACGCCCGTGAGCAGCCAGAGCTGCGTGCCGCGCGTGGTCTGCGCGGGGCGCAGCAGCGTCGTCTCGGGCCAGGAGATGCGGCGCACACCGTCTTCGTCGGCGGCGATGCTCGGCCGGGTGTACTGGTAGTCGAAGTACAGCTCCGGGTCGACCGAGTAGACAGGTTCGTAGCCGCCGGTCTCGCGCAGACGGCTGACGGCCGCCGATGCCGCCTCGCCGGCGTCGTTCCATCCGTCGAAGGCGACGACCAGCACGCGTCGACCGAGTCCGTCCACCGGGCCCCTCTCGTTGCCTCCACGGCGCCAGGACGGCGCTCGCGGTCACACCAGGATAGGCGTCTCGGGCCCGTGACGGGCCGTGGCCGCGCGCGCCGCGCCGGTAGCATGGCCGGGTGAATCACCCCGCACCCGCCGCCGTGCTCTGGGACATGGACGGCACCCTCGTCGACACCGAGCCGTACTGGATGGCCGCAGAGACCCCGCTGGTCGAGAGCTACGGCGGCAGCTGGTCGCACGAGCAGGCGCTGCAGCTGGTCGGCCTCGGGCTCGACCAGTCGGCTCGGATCCTCCAGGACGCCGGGGTGCGCATGAACGAGGGCGCGATCATCGACCACCTGACCGAAACCGTGATGGGCGACCTGCGCACGACCGGTGTGCCGTTCCGTCCCGGTGCCCGTGAGCTCCTGTCGGAGCTGCGCGCGGCCGGGGTGAAGACGGGCCTCGTGACGATGTCGCTGCGGCGGATGGCGACTCACGTCGTCGAGTTGATCGACTTCGACGCATTCGACGTCATCGTCGCCGGCGACGATGCGACCCGCCCGAAGCCGCATCCCGACCCCTATCTGCAGGCGTGCGAGCTGCTCGATGTCGCCCCCGAGGACGTGGTGGCGATCGAGGACTCGCCGAACGGGCTGCGCTCCGCTATCGCCGCCCGCACGACGACGGTCGGCGTCCCGCTGATGGTCTCGCTCGCGGGCGTCGGCGCTCACGTCCTCTGGCCCTCCCTCGAGGGGCGGGGCCTCGCCGACCTGGCCGAGGTCCACGCCGCACGCCGCGCCCGCGAGGTGCGCGCGTGAGCCTCGGTCGCGGTCCGTTCGCGTACGGAGATCGCGTGCAGCTCACCGGCCCGAAGGGGCGCCTGTCGACGGTGACCCTCCGCGAGGGGGGCGAACTCCATTCCCATCACGGCGTGCTGCGCCACGCCGACATCGTCGGCCAGCCCGACGGTTCGGTGCTCGTCAACAGCCACGGCTCCGAATACCTGGCGCTGCGACCCTTGCTGCGGGACTTCGTGATGTCGATGCCGCGCGGTGCCGCGATCGTCTACCCGAAGGACGCCGCGCAGATCCTCGCTCAGGCCGACGTGTTCCCCGGATGCGTCGTGGTCGAGGCGGGCGTCGGCTCCGGCGCGCTCTCGCTGTGGCTGCTGCGGGCGATCGGTCCGACCGGGCGTCTCGTCTCTTTCGAGAGGCGTGGGGAGTTCGCCGACGTCGCGCGGGCGAACGTCGAGACCTTCCTCGGGGAGTCGCCGGCTTCATGGCAGATCGTCGAAGGCGACCTCGCCGAGGAGCTCCCGCGCGCGGTGGAGCAGGCATCTGTCGACCGTGTCGTGCTCGACATGCTCGCGCCGTGGGAGTGCATCGACGTCGCGGCCGACGCGCTCGTTCCCGGGGGCGTGCTCGTCTGCTACGTCGCCACGGCGACGCAGCTCAGCCGTGTGGCGGAGTACCTGCGCGCGACGGGTGCGTTCACCGACCCGGAGTCGAGCGAGACGATGGTGCGCGGCTGGCACGTCGAGGGTCTCGCGGTACGCCCCGACCACCGGATGGTGGCGCACACCGGATTCCTGATCTCCGCGCGGCGCCTCGCTCCGGGTGCCGTGCCGCCGGACGTGCGGCGGCGCGCCCTCAAGAAGCCCTCCTATGCGGACGAGGACGTCGAGGTCTGGACCCCGGGTGCGGTCGGCGACCGGGAGATCACGGACAAGAATCTGCGCAAGCGCGTGCGGGAGGCGCAGCGCGCCGCCGACGCCAAGCTGCGCGAGGCGGGCGCGTCGGAGAGCGACCAGTCGCCCGCATAGACTGATCCGGTGCGCAGAACCCTCGCCGCGGCCGCCGCTTTCGGCCTCGCCGCCCTCGCCCTGACCGGATGTGCGACCGCGTCCGCGCCGACGTGCGCCCGCACGACGAACCCGGGCAACCTCGCGTCCCTGGTGCAGGTCTCCGGTGACTTCGCGAAGAAGCCGACCGTCGACATCTCGTCGCCGCTCAGCCCCGGGGACGGCCAGTTCGTCGACCTCACGACGGGCACGGGAACCGAGATCGTGAGCGACGACCAGCTCGTCGGTCTCGCCGTCGACCTGTTCAGCGCGAAGACCGGCAAAGAGATCGTGACCGCGGGCTACGGGTCGACGGGCCCCACGATCACCCCGGTGTCCACATGGGTCCAGACCGTTCCCGGGTTCGAGGCGGCGCTGAAGTGCGCAGGCGAGGGAACGCGCATGATCGTGGGTCTGACCCCGACTGAGCTCGGTTCGTCGACGGCCTCGCTCGGCCTCGCCGCCGACGAGTCGGCGATCGCGGTCATCGACGTGCAGAAGGTGTATCTCTCGCGTGCCGACGGCACGCCCGTCTTCAACGACGGCCACAACCTCCCCGTCGTCGTGCTCGCCCCCTCCGGGCAGCCCGGCGTGACGATCCCCAAGACCGACCCGCCGACCTCGCTGGTCGTGCAGACGCTCCAGAAGGGCACCGGCGCGACCGTCGGCGACAAGGACACGGTGCGGGTCGCTTACACCGGACTCACCTGGGCCGACGGAAAGGTCTTCGACTCCTCGTGGGGATCGACCCCGGCCTCGCTCTCCATGACCGGAATCGTCCCGGGCCTGGCGACGGCGCTGAAGGGTGCGACCGTCGGCTCGCAGATCCTCGCGGTGATTCCGCCGTCCGACGGGTACGGATCGACCGCGACGGGCCAGATACCGGCGAACTCGACGCTCGTGTTCGTGGTCGACATCCTCGGGATCGACGCCACGCAGTGAGCCGCGGCCACGGGGACATCCTGCGACCATAGGATGTCCTCGTGCCGAACACAGGATCGAAAGTCGCGCCCGAGGAGCGGCTCGTGAACCTGGTCGTGGCGCTGCTTGCGACCGACCAGGGGCTCACGAAGGACACGATCCTGGGCTCGGTCTCGGGGTATCGCGAGCAGTCCGAGGCGGGAGCGTCGAAGGATGCGCTCGAGAAGATGTTCGAGCGTGACAAGGAGAGCCTGCGCTCGCTCGGCGTGCCGATCGAGACGCTCGGCGACTACGCCGATCCCGATGATCTCCGCGAGGCCCGGTACCGCATCGCCACCGACGACTACGCGCTGCCCGACGAGGTATCGCTGACGGCGGCGGAGGCGGCCCTCCTCGACCTCGCGGGCACGGTGTGGCACGAGACATCCCTCTCGGTCGACGCCCGCGCAGGCTTGCGCAAGATCCGCGCCCTCGGCATCCCCACGACGGAGCCGTTGGGGGCCTACGCGCCCCGGATCAGCGTTCGGGATGCCGCGTTCGCGCCGTTGCAGCGCGCGATCGAGACCGCGCGCGTCGTGGCGTTCGACTACCTCAAGCCCGGTGAGCATGCCCCCCGGGCCCGTCGCGCGCGCCCCCTGGCGCTGCTGGAGTACGAGGCGCGCTGGCATCTCCACGCCCATGACCTCGACGCGGATGCGCCTCGCACCTTTCTGCTCTCGCGCATCGTCGGCGAGGTCGCGGTGACGCGGGTCTCGTTCGATCCCGGTCTGCGCGCCGGTGCGGGGGAGCGGGCGCGCGCTCTGCTGGACGAGCTCGCCGCGTCGCAGAGCGCCCTCGTCGAGGTGCACCCGGGCACCGAGGCCGCGTTGCGGCTCGCCCGGCGCGCCTCGCCGGCGGCCCAGGGGCTGCGCATCCCGTTCGTCGATGCGCACGTGCTCGCGGACGAACTCGCCTCCTACGGTCCCGAGGTGCGCGTCGTCGAGCCCGCCGAACTGCGCCGCCTCGTGGTCTCGCGACTTCGCGCGGCGCTCGCCCGCAGCGGAGGTTCCGCATGACCGACGCCCGTCCGCCGCTCGTCGCCACCGACCGCGCCGCGCTCATCCTGCAGCTCGTGCCCTACTTGATCGAGCACGGCGAGGTGAGCGTCGCCGAGGCCGCCGCCGACTTCGACGTGTCCGAGACGCAGATGCGTCAGATCGTGGAGAAGCTCACCGTCATCGGCCGCCCGGGTGACGGCGGCTACTGGCAGCTGCCCCATGACCTGTTCGACATCGACTGGGATCTGCTCGACGAGCAGGACCGCATCGCGATCACCCACACCGTGGGACTCGAACGCGCCCCGAAGCTGACCGCGCGGGAAGCGGCGGCGCTCCTTGCCGGGCTCCAGGTCGTCGCCGCCGTCCCGGGAGTGGGGGAGGGCGACCTCATGCGGGGACTGCTCGCCAAGCTCGCGCGCGGGGCGGCGACCGCCCCCGCCGAGCTCGTGCTCACCCCGGCACCCGTCGACGCGGTGCGGCGCTCGATCGATGATGCGCTGACGCGGGGAGTCGCGGCATCCTTCACGTACAAGACCCCCGAGGGTGCACCGACGGTGCGCACGGTCGACCCCGTCAAGGTGCACATCACCGGCGGTGAGTGGTATCTGCAGGGCTGGTGTCACCTGCGCCGGGCGATGCGCACGTTCAATCTCGACCGGGTGAGCGATGTCGCGCTCACCGACATCCCGATCACCCACTCGGGCGAGCCGGTCCCCCCGCTGTTCGAGCCCGGCGGCGATGATGCGACCGCGACGATCCGCTTCGCGGAGCGACTCACGCCGCTGCTCGGCGAATACCTCTCGTACGCCGACGTCGCGTGCGTCGACGGTGTCTGCACCGCGACGATGCGCATCGGCGATCCGCGCAGCCTGCGTCGCCTGGTCACCCGCCGCGGCGGCGACGTCGAGATCCTTGCGCCCGAGAGCGCGCGTCGCGCGGCCCGCGACTGGGCGGCGGCGGCGCTCGCGCAATACGATCCCGCCTGAGTCGATCGTTCACAGGATTCGCAGAGACGAATCCGGGGCGTCACGGCGTCGCCGGGTGCTCGCGAGGCTAGACTCGGGGAAACACGCCTGCGGTGAGGAGAATCATGGGCATCTTCGGTAACGCATTCGGGTGGCCCCACCTGCTGATCCTGGTGCTGATCATCGTCCTGCTGTTCGGCGCCGCCAAGCTTCCCGCTCTCGCGAAGAGCCTCGGCCAGTCGGCCCGCGTCTTCCGCGGCGAGATGAAGGCACTCAAGGACGACGAGAAGAAGGATGCCGCGGCATCCGCGACCTCGGAGTCCACCGAGGCGCCCGGTTCGACCCCGGCCTCGCCGTCGAGCACGAACTCGTCCTCGACGACCTCCTGAACCGGTGACCGCGGCCGACCTGCCGCGCATCGGCGAGCCCGGCGGCCCGAAGCGCGACAAGCGCATGTCGCTGGGTCAGCACTTGCGCGAGCTGCGCAAGCGCATCGTCTTCGCGCTGATCGGGCTCGTGGCCGGCATGGTGATCGCGGCGTTCCTCACCGATCCGATCATCGCGCTGCTGACCCACCCGATCGCCGTCGTGGCCGAGTCCCGCGGCAATGACCTCGCGGCACTCAACTTCAACTCGATCACGGCGGGCTTCGATCTGCGACTGCGCATCGCCTTCGCCGTCGGCATCATCCTGTCGGCGCCGGTCTGGATCTGGCAGGTGTGGGCGTTCATCATGCCCGGCCTCACCCGCAAGGAGATGCAGTACACGATCGGCTTCATGCTGGCGGCGATCCCGCTCTTCTTCGGCGGATGCGCGGTCGGGTGGCTGATCATGCCGCACATCATCGAACTGATGTCGGGGCTCGTGCCCGAGCAGGGGGCGCTGTTCCTGCAGTACGACTACTACTACGACTTCGTGTTCAAGCTGCTGCTGGTCGTGGGCATCGCGTTCGTGCTGCCGGTGTTCCTCGTGGCGCTGAACCTGTCGGGCATCGTCAGCGGTCGCGCGATCTTCAAGGGCTGGCGCATCGCCGTGCTCGTGGCCGCCGTGTTCGCGGCGGTCGCGACCCCCGCCGCCGACATCACCTCGATGCTGCTGCTCGCGGGCATCCTCATCGTGCTGTACATCGCCGCCGCGTCGGTGTCGGTGCTGTTCGACTGGCGCAAGGCCCGGCGCGTCCGGCTCGATCTCGCCGGGCCGGAGGCGTGAGCGCCCCCGACGCGGGGCACGCGTCGCGCCGGGACGGCGAGTCGGGGCATCCGGTCACCGACGAGTTCGCGGCGATGCAGCGGTTCCGGCTCGATCCGTTCCAGCTCGAGGGATGCCGCGCCCTCGAAGAGGGTCGCAGCGTGCTGGTCGCCGCGCCGACCGGTGCTGGCAAGACGATCGTCGGCGAGTTCGCGGTGCACCTCGCGATGCGGGAGCCGTCGGACAAGGCGTTCTACACGACCCCGATTGCAGGACCTCTCCGGCCCCGAGCACGTCGGCCTGCTCACCGGTGACACGAACATCAACGGGAATGCCCGCGTCGTGGTGATGACGACCGAGGTGCTGCGCAACATGCTCTACGCCGACTCGCCCGCGCTGCGCGACCTGCGCTACGTCGTGATGGACGAGGTGCACTTCCTCGCCGACCGCTTCCGCGGCGCGGTGTGGGAGGAGGTCATCATCCACCTGCCGCGCCGAGTGCGGCTCGTGTCACTGTCGGCGACGGTCTCCAACGCGGAGGAGTTCGGCGATTGGCTCGACACTGTGCGCGGTGAGACGGACATCATCGTGTCGGAGAACCGGCCCGTGCCGCTCGAGCAGCACGTGCTCGTGCGCGGCGATCTGCTGCCGCTGTTCGACGATCGTGCGGGCGTCGCCGCCGCGCAGGTGAATCGCGAACTGCTGCGGATGCGGTCGGGCTCTGGCGTCGCGCAGGAGAACAATCGCCGCCTGCAGGCGCACCGACAGGGTGGGAACGGCGGCCGGGGCGCGCGCTTCGTGCACCACGGCAACCCGCGCCGCGCCGAGCGCATCGATCGCCCGCACGTCGTGGACCTGCTCGAGAGGGCCACGCTGCTGCCGGCGATCTTCTTCATCTTCAGCCGGGTGGGCTGCGACGCCGCCGTGCAGCAGGTGCGTCGCTCGGGGCTGCGGTTGACGACCGCCGAGGAGCGTGCGGAGATCCGCCGGGTCGTCGACGAGCGCACCCGCCTGCTCGCCGACGAGGATCTCGCCGTGCTCGGAGTGTGGGAATGGCGCGAGAACCTGGAACGCGGCATCGCCGCGCACCACGCCGGTCTCCTGCCGGCGTTCAAAGAGGTCGTCGAGGAGCTCTTCCAGCGCAAGCTCGTGAAGGTGGTGTTCGCGACCGAGACCCTCGCGCTCGGCATCAACATGCCGGCGCGCACCGTCGTGCTCGAGAAGCTCGAGAAGTTCAACGGCGAGGCGCGGGTGGCGATCACGTCGGGGGAGTACACACAGCTCACCGGGCGCGCCGGACGCCGGGGCATCGACGTCGAGGGGCACGCCGTCGTGCAGTGGACGGAAGGGATGGACCCGCAGGCCGTCGCGGCCCTGGCCTCCCGTCGCACCTACCCGTTGAACTCCAGCTTCCGCCCGACGTACAACATGGCGGTCAATCTCATCGACCAGTTCGGTCGTCCGCGTGCGAGGGAGATCCTCGAGTCGTCGTTCGCGCAGTTCCAGGCCGACCGATCCGTCGTCGGCGTCGCCCGGCAGGTCAAGGAGGCCGAGGCGTCGCTGGAGGGCTACCGCGAGGCGATGACCTGCGACCGCGGCGACTACGTCGCGTACTCGTCGATCCGTCGGGAGCTCAGCGACCTCGAGAAGATCAACCGACGGGATGCCACGGCTCCCCGCTCCCTGCGCGATCAGCGTCAGAAGCAGATCCAGCGGCTGCGCACGTCGATGCAGCGGCATCCGTGCCATTCGTGCCCCGAGCGCGAGGATCACGCCCGCTGGGCGGAGCGCTACTGGAAGCTGCGCCGCGACACGGACCGCCAGCGTCGCCAGATCGAGTCGCGCACGGGCACCGTCGCGCGGGTGTTCGACCGGGTCGTCGATGTGCTCGAGGCCCTCGACTACGTGCGGGCGGGCGAGGACGGCACCGCGACGCTGACCGACGCAGGTCGCACGATGAGGCGCATCTACGGTGAGCGCGACCTCCTGGTCGCGGAAGCGCTGCGCACCCGCATCTGGGAAGGTCTGGATGCCGCGGCCCTCGCGGCGCTCGTGTGCGCCTTGGTGTACGAGCCGCGGCGTGACGAACGCGGCGCGGGGGAGGCGGGCCTGCCCCGCGGACGCTTCCGCGAGGCGCTCAGTGCCACGGAGACGCTGTGGCAGCGTCTCGACGATCTGGAGCAGGATCACCATCTGCCGGGCTCGGAGCCGCCCGCCCTCGGCCTCAGTCAGGCGATGCACTCGTGGGCCCGGGGCGCCCTGCTCGATCGCGTGCTCACCGAGGCCGACATGGCGGCAGGCGACTTCGTGCGGTGGGCCAAGCAGACGATCGATCTGCTCGACCAGCTCTCCCTCGTCGCCGACGGCGAGCTCGCTCGCACCGCCCGCGCGGCGTTGGATGCGGTGCGTCGCGGAATCGTCGCCTACGCCTCGGTCTGACGATGGGGCTCAGCGTGCGCGCGGGGATCGCCGCCTACAGTGATCGAGTGCCCGCGTCCCCGCCTCGCCTGTTCCCGCTGTGGCTCGCATCGCTGCTCTCGGTGGTCGCCGGCCTCGCACTTACGACGGCGTTCCCGTCGCTCGCATGGTGGCCGATGGCATTTCCCGCCGTCGTGCTGGCTCTCGCGACGCTCGTCGGTCGCGGCGTGTGGGGGAGCGTGCTGTGCGGGCTCCTCTTCGGGCTCTCGTTCTTCCTCGTGAACGTGTCGTTCACGGGTCGATACCTCGGACCGATCCCGTGGATCGCCCTGTCGGTGCTGGAGGCGGCGCTCGTCGCGATCGCGTCGATCCCGATCTCGCTCGCGTATCGGTGGATGCCGCGGCTCCTTCCCGGCCCGTGGGGCCGTACCCTCGTGCTCGCCCTGGTCGTCGCCGGTCTCTGGACCGCTCGCGAGGTGCTCGTCGGCACCTTCCCCTACGGCGGGTTCCCGTGGGCCCGCCTCGGCATGACCCAGGCCGACAGCCCCCTGGCGCGCGTCTCCTCGTGGACGGGGATCAGCGGGCTGACCTTTCTGATGGTGTTCGTGTGCGCGGCCGCGCTCGAGGTGATCCGGCTGCGACGGCGCGCCGTGTGGGCAGCGATCCCGGCGGCCGTCGTCGCGGTCGTGCTGTTCGCGCTGCCCGCCTTCCCGACGACGGCGAACGGCACGCTGCGGGTGGGCTGGGTGCAGGGCAACGGTCCCGCCGGGTACTTCGACTCCCGCACCGCCGACGCCGTTCTCGACGCGCAGCTGAAGGCGACGGCTCCTATCGCCAACGAGCGCATGGATGTCCTCCTCTGGCCCGAAGGCGGCGTCGACTCCGACCCCACCCACAACTCCGCCACGGCCGCCGTGCTCGATGCGGTGTCCGCCCAGGTGCAGGCGCCGCTGCTCATGAACGCGGCGACCGAGCGGGGCGCCGACGTCTTCAACAGCTCCATGATGTGGCTGGACGGGGCGGGGGCCACACAGACGTACGACAAGCGGCATCCCGTGCCGTTCGGCGAGTACGTGCCCGATCGCGACTTCTTCTACGCGCTCGCACCCGATCTCGTCGGACTCATCCAGCGCGGCTACACGCCGGGAACCGCCGCGCCGGTCATGTCGGTGGCAGGCACCACCGTCGGGCTCGCGATCTGCTTCGACGTGATCTACGACGACGTCGTCCACGATGCGGCGCGGGACGGGGCATCCGTCTACCTGCTGCAGACGAACAACGCAGACTTCCGCGGCACCGACGAAAACCTGCAGCAGCTGGCCTTCGCCCGCATGCGCGCCATCGAGACCGGGCGCGCCGTCGTCAACCTGTCGACCGTCGGCACGAGCCAGGTCATCGCCCCGGACGGCTCGGTGATCGCGGGCCTCGCGGGCGACGAGCCCGGGGCGGCGGTGACGGATGTCCCGCTGCGCACGGGGCTGACACCCGCCGTCGTCATCGGCGACGGCGTACAGGTCGCGCTCGTCGCCGGGTCGCTCGTCGCCCTCGCGGGGGCCGGTGGCGTGCTGCTGTGGCGCCGACGGAGGTACGCCAAGACGCCGGCTCCCGCAGGGGGAACCGGCGTCGACGTGGAGCGCGGTTAGGCGCTCTTCTTCGCGGTGCTCTCCGAGCCGCGGCGCTCGCGCAGGTACGCCAGGCGCTCCTCGAGGATCTCCTCGAGCTCGGGGATGGTGCGGCGTTCCAGGAGCATGTCCCAGTGGGTGCGGGGCGCCTTGTCGTCGCTGTGATCGATCGTCACGGTGCCCTCGCCCACGCGAAGCACGGCCTCACCGCCGCATGAGCGGCACTCCCAGGTCTCGGGAGCTTCGGCATCGGCCGCGAACGTCAGGGTGGTGTCCTTGCCGCAGACGCTGCAGACGTAGGTACGCTGCATGCGCTCATGGAGAATGACGCCCTCTTCGCTCTGTAGGCTCTGGGCGCCGAGTCGGATTCCGCGGAGGCTGCGATCTGCCATTGTGTGGTCCTCTCGTCGCTGTCGCTTGACTGGTATAACGCCATGACCTGGACGGATCATCCACGGCGCCCCAGCGCGGCCTGAACTCCCAGTGGTTCTCCAGGCCCGGTCACGACCGGGCGCGTCGCAGCAGGTGCAGTGCGGCGTCGGCCCGATCGGTCACGATCCCGTCGACGCCGAGCGTGACGAGGCGCGTCATCTCGCCCGGGTCGTTGATCGTCCATACGTGCACCTCGACGCTGTGCGCGTGGGCATCGTCGATCAGTCGACGGGTGACGACGGGCACCGGTCCCTGACGCACGGGAACCTGCAGCGCGTCGACCCCCGCGACCGCACGCCCGAACGCCCGGCGGAGCCGCACGGCGCTCGCTCCGACGGCACGCGCGACGACAGAGCTTCCCGCGGAGGTCGCGGGCTCTCCGCCCGCCGCCTCCGCCGCGGCGAGCGCCCGTCGCCGACGGGCATCGTCGAAGCTGGTCACCAGCACTCGCGCCGCGTGCGGAGCGACGAGGCGGCCCACAGGCTCGGCCGCGGCATCCGCCTTCACATCGAGGTTGAACCGCACGGTGGGGAACGCGTCGAGCGTGTCGGCGAGCACCGCGAGACCGCCGCGCTCCCGCATGAGCGCCTCGAGCTCGACGGTGGTCACCTCGGAGAGGCGCCGCGGGTCGCCCGTGACCCGGGAGAGGTCGCTGTCGTGGAAGAGCACGACGGTGCCGTCGGCGGTGAGGTGACAATCGGACTCGACGATGTCGGCACCGACAGCGTGGGCCGCGGCAATCGCGGCGAGGCTGTTCTCGGCGATGCCGGATGCGGCCGCCTCTGCCGTCACCAGGCCGCGGTGGGCCAACACGCGGGGGAGCGGCCCCGCGAGGAAGGGGTGCGTCACGCGGTCGGCTCTCCGGGCTTCGGCGCGGATGCCGCGGCGCGCCCGGCGGCGCCCGAGAACCCGCCCGCGATCTGGGAGAGGGCGTCGGTCAGCTCGCTCGGGATGATCCAGAGCTTGCTCGACGGGCTCTCGCTGATCTTCGGGAGCGTCTGCAGGTACTGGTAGGCCAGCAGCTTCTCGTCGGGGTTGCCCGCGTGGATCGCGTCGAACACGGCCTGGATGGCCTGCGCCTCGCCCTCGGCGCGCAGGATCTGCGCCTGCTTGTCACCCTCGGCCTTGAGGATCTCGGCCTGCCGGCGCCCCTCGGCCTCGAGGATCTGCGACTGCTTCGACCCCTCCGCCGTGAGGATCGCGGCGCGGCGGTCGCGCTCCGCGCGCATCTGCTTCTCCATCGAGTCCTGGATGGACACGGGCGGGTCGATGGCCTTCAACTCGACGCGCGAGACGCGGATGCCCCACTTGCCCGTGGCTTCGTCGAGCACGACGCGCAGCTGGCCGTTGATCTCGTCTCGGCTGGTGAGCGCCTCCTCGAGGTTGAGCCCGCCGACGACGTTGCGCAGGGTGGTGGTCGTGAGCTGCTCGACGGCGCCGAGGTAGTTCGCGATCTCGTAGGTCGCGGCCCGGGCGTCGGTCACCTGGAAGTACACGACGGTGTCGATCGAGACGACCAGGTTGTCCTCGGTGATCACCGGCTGCGGCGGGAACGACACGACCTGCTCGCGCATGTCGATGAGGGGGCGCAGCCGGTCGATGAACGGCACCAGCAGGTTCAGACCCGGGGCGAGGGTCTTGTGGTAGCGCCCGAGCCTCTCGACGACGCCTGCGGTCGCCTGCGGGATGATGCGCACGGCGCGGGAGAGCACCACGAGCACGAAGATGACGATCGCGATCGCGAGTCCCCAGCCGATCGCGACGGGGATGATGGAGTCGGGGTTCATACCGGGAGCCCTTCGGTGCGGCGGATGACATGGACGTGCGCCCCGGCGACGCGGTCGACGCTGACCTCGGTGCCGGGTTCGAGAACGGATGCCGCGTCGGCCCGCGCGCTCCAGATCTCGCCGTTCGCGAGCCGCACCTGGCCGCCGGTGGCGTCGATCGTGGCGACGACGCGTCCGGACATCCCGATGAGGGCGGCGACGTTGGTCGGCGTGGGGTCCTCGCCGCGCCGCAGGCGTCGCAGCAGCGGCGGCCGGATCAGCAGCAGCAGGAGCACGGCGACAACCGCGACGATCACGACCTGGAGCCAGAGCGGCGCGCCGGTGAGGGCTGAGACAAGGCCCGCGAGCGAGGCGATGCCGAACATCAGGAAGAGGAAGTCGAGGGTGAGCATCTCGACGACGAGAAAGACGGCGGCGAGCGCGATCCAGACGATCCAGGCGAACTGCGTGATCGCGGTGACGATGTCCATACGGGCCTCCTCGCTGTCTCGAGCCTAACAGCGGGAGGGCGTGCGCGAGCGGTTATCACCAGGCCGGATGACGGGTGGTTGGTAGGGTCGAAGGCGGCCCGCGGCATCCTCATCCGCGGCATTCGACACGTCATCCCAGGAGTCCTCCGTGACCGAGCACCTCGTTCCCCTTGCCCCCGGCAGCCTCGCCGGAAAGACCGCCCTCGTCACCGGGTCGTCGCGGGGGATCGGCGCCGACACCGTGCGCTACTTCGCCCAGGCGGGCGCCAACGTCGTCATCAACTTCCGCAACAAGGCCCCGCGGGCCGAGAAGCTCGCCGCCGAGCTGCGCGAGCTGGGCGTCGGCGCGCTCGTCGTCGGCGCCGACCTCACCGACCCGGCGTCCGTCGCGGCCATGTTCGAGGCGGCCGCGGCGGAGTTCGGCGGGCTCGACATCCTCGTGCTCAACGCCTCCGGCGGCATGGAGTCGGGCATGGCGCCCGACTACGCGCTGCAGCTGAACCGCGACGCCCAGGTCAGCGTGCTCACCACGGCGCTCCCGCACCTGAACGCCGAGGCGCGGATCGTGTTCGTCACGAGCCACCAGGCGCACTTCATCCGTACGACGCCCACCATGGCCGAGTACGAGCCGGTGGCGCTCTCGAAGCGCGCGGGCGAGGATGCGCTGCGCGCCTTCATCCCGACACTCGACGAGAAGGGGATCGGCTTCACCGTCGTCTCCGGCGACATGATCGAGGGCACGATCACCGCGACCCTGCTCGAGCGCGCGAACCCCGGCGCGATCGCCGCACGGCGTGACGACGCCGGCAAGCTCTACAACGTCGCCGAGTTCGCCGCCGAGGTCGCCCTCGCCGCCGTCGACCCGGTTCCGGCCGACAACACCCGACTCGTCGGAGACACGAGCTCATTCCTGGGGGAGTGACCATGCGTGCCGCAGACATCGAGAAGCTCGTCTCCGTCTCCCGGCCAGCCGTCGCTCCCGACGGTTCGTTCGCGGTCTACGCGACCTCGCGACCCGACGTCGCGGCCAACCGTGCCGTCGGGCAGCTGTGGCGTATCGACCTGCCCGGTGGCGCGCCGCGACGTCTCACCCGGGGCATCGCCGACCGTGCGCCGCGGCTGTCGCCCGACGGCACCGTGGTCGCGTTCCTGCGCGGGGACGCGAAGGGCTCGGCGCAGATCCACGTCGTGCCCGCACTCGGCGGCGAGCCCGTGCAGGTCACCGACGCACCGCTCGGCGTCAGCTCGTTCGTCTTCTCACCCGACGGCGGCGCGTTCGCCTACCTCGCGCTCGTGCCCGAGAAGGGGCGGTACGGCACGGTCGACGGGCTGGGTGCGGCATCCGAGTCGCCCCGGCGCGTGACGGGCCTGCGCTGGCACGCCAACGGACTCGGGTACACGCTCGACCGCCCGTCGCACGTCTTCGTCGTGCCGGTGCCGGATGCCGCGGGCGAGCCGTTCTACGCCCCGGCTCCGCGCGTCGCGGCGGAGGGGGAGGAGCCGCCGACACCGCGGGTCGTGCCCGCGGAGGCCACGGCGCTGACCTCGGGGGCGGTGTGGCACGACCTGCTCGCGTTCACCCCGGACGGCACCGAGGTGATCACCTCGCCGTCGCCGATCGTCGACGAGCGCATCGACCTGCGCTCGCGGCTCGTCGCTGTGCGGGTCGACGGGGGAGGGGAGCGCGAGGTGCTCGGCCTCGACGCCGGCTACGCGATCGACGAGGTCGTCGCGTCACCCGACGGCGCGCTGTTCGTGCTCGGCCACACGCTCGGCGACTCCCACGTCGACTTCATCGCGCCGGGCGTCGCGCTCGGACTCGTCGACGAGGGATCGGTGCGGCTGCTCACCGACCCCGACGCGCTCGACCTCGGAGAGCCGGGCAGTGCGATCACCCTCGCCGGCGACGACGTGCTGGTGCAGAACCGCACCCGCGGGCGCGTCGAGCTGGTACGCGTCACCCGCGCGGGCGTGACGAGCGTGCTGCTGGCGGACGCCGAGGTCACGGGCGTCGGGGCGGATGCCGCGGGCGCCCGCGTGATCGCCGCGATCGCCGCCCCCGACACCTTCGGCGCTCTGGTCGAGATCGACGGCGACGGCGACCCCCGGCGCATCGTCGACCTCGGCGGCGAGCTGCGGGCGAGCGGCGTCGTGACCCCGGTCGAGACGCAGATCGCCGCCCGCGACGGCTACCCGGTGCACGGGTGGGTGGCGGTTCCCGAGGGCGACGGACCCTTCCCGGTGATCCTGCAGATCCACGGCGGACCGTTCGCCCAGTACGGGGTGCACGTGTTCGACGAGACCCAGGTGCTGGTGGACGCGGGCTACGCCGTCGTCTACTGCAACCCGCGCGGGTCGGCCGGCTACGGACGGGCGCACGGGCGCAGCATCCGTCAGGCGATGGGCACCGTCGACTTCACCGACGTGATCGACTTCCTCGAGGCGGCACTGGCGGCCGACGCACGCCTCGACGGCACCCGCCTCGGCGTGCAGGGCGGCTCGTACGGCGGCTACCTCACGGCGTGGGTCATCGCGCACGACCACCGGTTCGCCGGCGCGATCGTCGAGCGCGGCTTCCTCGACCCGGAGGCGTTCGTCGGCACGAGCGACATCGGATCGTTCTTCGGGCAGGAGTACGTTGGCACGGATCCGGCGCTCGTCGCCTCGCAGAGCCCTGCCGCCGTGGCGCATCAGGTGCGTACGCCGACGCTCGTGCTGCACTCCGAGCTGGACTTCCGCTGCCCGCTCGAGCAGGCGACGCGTTACTACCTGTCGCTGCGCACGGCCGGCGTCGACGCCGAGATGCTCATCTTCCCCGGAGAGAACCACGAGCTCACGCGCGCGGGTCAGCCGCGTCATCGCGTGGAGCGCTTCGACGCGGTGCTCGACTGGTGGCGCCGGGTGCTGCCGACCGACTGAGCGGTCGCCGCACCCGGCGCCTCAGATCACGCGGACTTGCCGAAGGTGAAGGCGCGGATGATCTGCACGATGCCGAGCACGAGCAGTGACGCGCCGACGAAGATCCAGAGGAACGCCGCCCCGATCGCGGGGGAGAAGAGCAGCGTGATGCCGGCCAGCAGGCTGACGATCGCGTAGAAGATCGTCCAGCCGCGGCCCGACGAGCCGTCGAGCGTGGTGAGCGCGACGACGCCCTCGACGATCCAGGTGATGCCGACGAACACGCCGACGAACACCGCGAGGAAGATGGTCGCGCTCGTGAGGTTCGAGAACGCGACGATGCCGGCGGCGATGAACACGATGCCGAGCAGGATGTGGCCGATGCGCGACCAGAGCCCGCGCACCTTCGAGAAGATGCCGAGTCCGAGGTAGACGAGACCGGAGACGATCGCGTAGATCGCGATGATGACGGTGCCCACCGAGGCGGTCTTCAACGGCCAGACGAGGATCAGGATGCCGACGATCAGGGCGACGACGCCGCCGATGCCGAGGGCGGTGCGAATGCCGTTGACGGCGGTGTCGGCCGGAGTGGGAGCAGTAGTCATGATGCGTGCTTTCTGTGAGAAACCTGGGGACCCGTGGGCTCACTGTATCGCTCGCACCGAACGCGGGGGAGAACGTGAAGAGCGGATGTCGCGACGTGACGCCGCGGCATCCGCCCTACACGGTGCGACGGTCAGCGACGCGGGACGCGGTTCTCCGAGCTGACGAGCCACGCGAGCT
The DNA here is from genome assembly GCF_001725695.1 of Microbacterium sp. SCN 71-21. Classification (NCBI taxonomy): domain Bacteria; kingdom Bacillati; phylum Actinomycetota; class Actinomycetes; order Micrococcales; family Microbacteriaceae; genus Microbacterium; species Microbacterium sp. SCN 71-21. The sequence continues at coordinate 1,169 of NZ_MEGA01000062.1, read as the reverse complement.
GTTCGAGACGCTCGAGGATCGCGTGCAAGATGTCGGCGCTCGTCGGATCTTCACCGTCGACGTCGTCGTGCACGCCGCGCACTGTGGCGGTGACCGCATCGATGCGCTCGGTGATGAGGTCGACGACCTCCGAGGTGGACACCTCGCCCTGCGGGAACTCGGGGAGAGTCGTGGTCTCGGCGACGGTGTCGCTGCGGCCGTCGGGAAGGGCGTGGAGTGCGCGCAGCCGCTCAGCCACGGTGTCGGAGAACTCCCGGGCGGCGTCAATGATCTCGTCGAGCTGCAGGTGCGTATCGCGGAAGTTCGTTCCCACGACGTTCCAGTGCGCCTGCTTGCCCTGCAGCGAGAGCTCGATCAGGTCGACGAGCACACGCTGAAGGTTGTCGGCAAGCTGGGCGGACGCGGTGAACCCGGACTCCGCGTTCTGCTCGTCGGTCAGCTCGGCGCCGCGCGCCGCGCGTCGGTTGTTCTTGGTGGGCGTGAGGGTCGTGGACATGCGTCCTCCTTCGTCGGGGCCGGATGCCCCCACGCTACGCGCGTGAGGTGACAGCCGCCTCGAGGAACCGGGGTCAGATTCGGATGTACGCCGCCCCAGCGAACTGCGCGCCGGCGAGTTCGACCGCGGCGGACGCAACCGTTACTACGCCTGGCGCGAGGTGCGCCGTCTCGATGCCACGTCGTGCCATCCCGATCTCGCATGCCTCGACGCCGGGTGGGGCATCCGCCTGCGTGAGCGCGCTCAGCGCCTCGCCGTTGACGATGATGCGCACCTGCACCGAAGGGAATGACGCTCGAATCGCTTCGGCAGTCGTCGCGGCGCGAGCGACGTCGTCGGGCGAATCGCTGACGTGCAGGACGACGGTCTGCTGTGCGTGATCCGTCATGAGGAGCGTCCGGCCTCGGGAGCGCTGTGAGACTCGGTGCTCGACCCCGATGGAGTGTCGACCGCGTCGTGCTCACGAGGAGACACTCCGCCTCGCCGGGAGGCCGGGGCATCCTCGCGGGTGAAGATCGAGGGCTCCGGTTCCGGATGCCGCCTGGTCTGCACGACGAACAGAACGAGACCTGCGACGACAGCGAGCATCGAGGTCCACGAGTTCGCCGGGATGCCGAACAGGCCGTCGCTGGTCGGATCGATGCGGATGAGCTCGAGGAACGTGCGCGCGAAC
>NZ_MEGA01000061.1:0-16471 GCF_001725695.1 Microbacterium sp. SCN 71-21 | reverse complement strand
CACGGGTGAGATGGCGAGCTCCTCCAGCACCCGGTCGCGCTTGCCCTCGCCGATCGCCGGCAGCGCGGTGAGGAAGTCGGTGATGCGCAGGGTGCCCGACGGCGACTGCGGGTCGGCGATCGCGCGGCGCAGCACCTCCTGGCCGGTCACGACCCGGAACGACAGGTCGCGCTTCAGGCTCGCCCGGGCGCGGCGCACCTCGACGGCGCGCTGGGATGCCGCGACCCGGTCGACCTCCGGCGGGGTGCTATGCTCGGTCACGAGCGCGCCCCGTAGAGCGCCGCCCGCTCGGCGATGCGCTCGGCCAGCCGGTCGGGGCCGACGGCGAGCACGCTGCGGCTCTCGTTCGCGATCACCTGCGACGACACGTAGCCGAACAGACGGCCGAGCTCGGCGGGGTCAGCGCCCTGCGCCCCGAAGCCCGGGGCGAGGATCGGCGTGCCGGCGAGCAGGATGTCGCTCAGTCCGAAGCGTGAACGGGTCACGGTCGCGCCGATCACGACGCCGACGGAGCCGAGCGCGCCCGGAAGCCCCACGTTGTGCCAGCCGGCGTCGCGGGCGACGCGGGCGGCGACCCGCTCCCCCTCCTCGGCGGCCGCATCGGCGGTGACCGCCGTCTGCACCGGCTCCGCCTCGGGGTTGCTCGTCGCCGCGAGCACGAACGCGCCCTTGCCGTGCCGCAGCGCGAAGGTGAGTGTCTGCTGCAGCGAGTCCGGCCCGAGATAGGGGCTCAGCGTCACCGCGTCCGCCTCGAGCGGCGACCCCGGCTGGAGCCAGGCGGCCGCGTAGCCGTCCATCGTCGAGCCGATGTCGCCGCGCTTCGCATCGGCGATCACGATCAGCTCCGCCGCCCGCGCCGCCGCGAGCACGTCCTCGAGTGCCGCGAAGCCGCGCGAGCCGAAGCGTTCGAAGAATGCGACCTGCGGCTTCACGACGCCGACACGGCCGGCCGCGGCATCCACCACCCTCAGGCCGAACTCGCGCACGCCGTCGGCCGAGACCGGCAGACCCCACGACTGCAGCAGGCTCTCGTGCGGGTCGATGCCCACACAGAGCGGCCCGTGCGTGTCGAGGGCCTGCCAGAGGCGCTGACCGAATGTCGTCACAGGCGTCCCGCCCGATCGGCCGCGTACTCCTGCAGGCTCTTCACCGCGAAGCCCTCGCGCAGTGCCGGCATGGCGCTGACCGCCGCGCCCAGCACCGCCATCGTGGTGAACAGCGCCTTGTCGGCCGCGACGGCCGCCGCACGGATCTCGTAGCCGTCGGCACGGGCGAGACCGCCCGAGGGGGTGTTGACGATCATGTCGATGCGTCCGTCGTTGATGAGGTCGACGATGTTCTGCTCACCGGATTCCTGGGTGGCGGAGTACTTCTCGACGACCTCCACCCGGATGCCGTTGCGCGCCAGGATCTCGGCGGTGCCCTCCGTCGCGACGAGCGCGAAGCCGAGCTCCTGCAGGCGGTGCGCCGGGAGGATCACGGCGCGCTTGTCGGCGTCGGCGACCGAGATGAACACGGTGCCCTCGAGCGGCATGCCGCCGTACGCGGCATCCTGGCTCTTCGCGAACGCCGTCGGGAAGTCGCGGTCGATGCCCATGACCTCGCCGGTGGAGCGCATCTCGGGACCGAGCACCGAGTCGACGGTCTGGCCGTCGCGGGTGCGGAAGCGCTTGAACGGCAGCACCGCCTCCTTGACGGCGACGGGGGCGTCGAGCGGCACCCGGGAGCCGTCCTGGGCGGGCAGCAGGCCCTCGGACTTCAGATCGGCGATGGACGCGCCCGCCATGATGCGCGCCGCCGCCTTCGCGAGCGGGATGCCCAGGGCCTTCGACACGAACGGCACCGTACGGCTCGCGCGCGGGTTGGCCTCGATCACGTAGAGCACGCCCGCGCTGATCGCGAACTGCACGTTCAGCAGGCCTCGCACGCCGACGCCGCGCGCGATCGCGAGGGTCGCCTCGCGCACGCGGTCGATCTCGGTGCGGCCGAGCGAGACGGGCGGCAGCGTGCACGACGAGTCGCCGGAGTGGATGCCGGCCTCCTCGAGGTGCTCCATCACGCCGCCGATGTACAGCTGCTCGCCGTCGAAGAGCGCATCGACGTCGAGCTCGATCGCGTCGTCGAGGAAGCGGTCGACGAGCAGCGGACGGCCGGCGCCGATGATCGCCTGGTCGGCGATGCGGTCGAAGTAGTCGCGCAGGCTCGCCGTGTCGTAGACGATCTCCATGCCGCGGCCGCCGAGCACGAAGCTCGGGCGCACCAGCACCGGGTAGCCGATGTCCTCTGCGACCGCGATCGCGCCGTCGACGTCGATCGCGGTGCCGTGACGCGGGGCGACGAGCTCGGCCTCGTCGAGCAGGCGCGAGAACAGCTCGCGCTCCTCGGCGAGATCGATGGCCTCGGGGCTCGTGCCGAGGATGCGGTAGCCCGCCTCCTCGATGCCCTTCGCGAGCCCGAGCGGCGTCTGACCGCCCAGCTGGCAGATCACACCGAGGATCTCCCCCGACCGGCTCTCGGCGTGCAGCACCTCGAGTACGTCCTCGAGGGTCAGCGGCTCGAAGTAGAGCCGGTCGCTCGTGTCGTAGTCGGTGGAGACGGTCTCGGGGTTGCAGTTGACCATGACGGTCTCGTAGCCGGCGTCGGCGAGGGCGAACGACGCGTGCACGCACGAGTAGTCGAACTCCACGCCCTGTCCGATGCGGTTCGGGCCGGAGCCGATGATGACGACCTTGGTGCGATCCGACGGCGTCACCTCGGTCTCGGCGTCGTAGCTCGAGTAGTGGTAGGGCGTGAGCGCCGGGAACTCCCCCGCGCACGTGTCGACGGTCTTGTAGACGGGACGCACGTTCAGGGCGTGACGGATGCCGCGCACCTCCGCCTCGGCGATGCCGCGGAGCTCGGCCAGCTGGGCGTCGCTGAAGCCGTGCTCCTTCGCGATGCGGAGGGTCGAGGCATCCAGCTCGGCGGCGTCGGCCACGAACTGGGCGACCTCGTTGATGAGCACGATCTGGTCGAGGAACCAGGGGTCGATCTTCGTCGCCTCGAAGGCCTGCTCGAGCGTCGCGCCCTTGCGGAGCGCCTGCTGCACGACGACGATGCGTCCGTCGGTCGGGGTCTGGGCGATCTCGAGCAGCTCGTCGACCGAGCGGGTCTCCGTGCCCCAGTGGAAGCTGGAGCCGCGCTTCTCGAGCGAGCGCAGCGCCTTCTGCAGCGCGGTCGCGTAGTTGCGGCCGATCGCCATCGCCTCGCCGACCGACTTCATGGTGGTCGTGAGCGTCGTGTCGGCGGCGGGGAACTTCTCGAAGTTGAAACGCGGCACCTTCACGACGACGTAGTCGAGCGTCGGCTCGAAGCTCGCCGGCGTCACCTTCGTGATGTCGTTCGGGATCTCGTCGAGGCGGTAGCCGATGGCGAGCTTCGCGGCGATCTTCGCGATCGGGAAGCCGGTGGCCTTCGACGCGAGCGCCGACGAGCGCGACACGCGCGGGTTCATCTCGATGACGATGATGCGGCCGTCGTCGGGGTTCACCGCGAACTGGATGTTGCAGCCGCCGGTGTCGACGCCGACGGCGCGGATGATGTCGATGCCGATGTCGCGCAGCTTCTGGTACTCGCGGTCGGTGAGGGTGAGCGCCGGTGCGACGGTGATCGAGTCGCCGGTGTGCACGCCGACCGGGTCGACGTTCTCGATCGAGCAGACGACGACGGTGTTGTCGTTGCCGTCGCGCATGAGCTCGAGCTCGTACTCCTTCCACCCGAGGATGGACTCCTCGAGCAGCACCTCGTGCGTGGGCGAGTCGTGCAGGCCCGCGCCGCCGATGCGCCGCAGATCGGCCTCGTCGTACGCGAAGCCCGAGCCGAGCCCGCCCATCGTGAACGAGGGGCGCACGACCAGCGGGTAGCCGAGCTTCTCGGCGCCGGCGAGCAGGTCGTCCATCGAGTGGCAGATGACGGATGCCGCGACATCCGCCCCCGCCTCGAGCACGAGCTCCTTGAAGATCTGGCGGTCCTCGCCGCGCTTGATCGCGTCGACCTTGGCGCCGATGAGCTCGACGTCGTACTTCTCGAGGATGCCGCGCTCGTGCAGCGCCATGGCCGCGTTGAGCGCGGTCTGCCCGCCGAGGGTCGGCAGGATCGCGTCGGGGTTCTCCTTGCGGATGATCGACTCGATGACCGCAGGGGTGATCGGCTCGATGTAGGTCGCGTCGGCGAAGTCGGGGTCGGTCATGATCGTGGCCGGGTTCGAGTTCACGAGGATGACGCGCACGCCCTCCTCGCGGAGCACGCGGCAGGCCTGCGTGCCCGAGTAGTCGAACTCGCACGCCTGGCCGATGACGATCGGGCCGGAGCCGATGACGAGGACGGAACGGATGTCGTCGCGCTTGGGCATCAGGCGGCGCCCTTCTGGGTCTGCTGCGCGATCACGAGGTCGCGGAATCGGTCGAAGAGGTAGTTGGCGTCGTGGGGGCCGGCCGCCGCCTCCGGGTGGTACTGCACGCTGAAGGCGGGGATGTCGAGCGCGCGCAGGCCCTCCACCACGTTGTCGTTGAGACCGACGTGGCTCACCTCGACGCGGCCGTAGCCGTTCGGGCTGTCGATGACCGCGTCGATCGGCGCGTCGACGGCGAAGCCGTGGTTCTGCGCGGTGATCTCCACTTTGCCGGTGGTCTTGTCGAGCACCGGCTGGTTGATGCCGCGGTGGCCGAAGGGCAGCTTGTAGGTGCCGAGCCCGAGAGCGCGGCCGAGCAGCTGGTTGCCGAAGCAGATGCCGAAGAACGGCAGTCCGTCATCGAGCAGCCCGCGCAGCAGCGCCACGTGGGCATCGGATGCCGCGGGATCGCCGGGGCCGTTCGAGTAGAACGCCGCGACCGGCTCGATCGCGCGGATCTCCTCGAGCGTGGCCGACTGCGGGAAGACGTGCACGTCGAAGCCGCGCGCGGCGAGGTTGTCGATCGTCGCCTGCTTGACGCCGAGGTCGAGCACGGCGAGGCTGCCGATGCGCTCGGTCGTCGCCGGCGTCACCTCGACGCTCGCGACCGACACCTCGGCCGACAGGTTGCGCCCCGCCATCTGCGGCGCCTCGCGCACGATGCGCAGCTGCTCGTCGTCGCCGAGCCCGGCCGCCTCACCCGAGAAGATCGCGCCGCGCATCGACCCGGCCGAGCGGATGTGGCGGGTCACCGCGCGGGTGTCGATGCCGCTGATGCCCACGATGCCGTCGCGCTCGAGCGCCGCGTCGAGGGACTCGTCGGCACGCCAGTTCGAGACGACGCGCGACGGGTCCCGCACGATGTAGCCCTCGACCCAGATGCGGCGCGACTCGGGGTCCTCGCCGTTCATGCCGGTGTTGCCGATGTGTGGGGCTGTCTGCAGCACGATCTGGCCGGCGTATGACGGGTCGGTGAGGGTCTCCTGGTAGCCGGTCATGCCGGTCGTGAAGACCACCTCTCCGATGGTGGTGCCGCGCGCGCCGTAGGCGCGTCCGGTGTGGCGGGTGCCGTCTTCGAGGACGAGAACGGCGGGTTCGGTGTGGAACCTGGTCATGCGTCGCTTCCTGCGGGGGTCGAGGGGGATGAGGTCAGTAGGGGGCGCACCGCGTCGGCGAGCACCTTGGCGGAGGCGTCGCGGGCACGCAGGTAGGTGTCGACCGGGGTGCCGTCGTCGAGCGTCCAGGTGATGCGGGCGAGGCCCTCACGCTCGACGACGCGGTCGATCGCCACCGTCGCCTGGGCGACGTCGACGACGCGCGACGCGGTGAGCTCGACGGTCGGCTCCCCCGCGATCGCGAGCAGCAGCGCGCGGTCGGTGACGACGAGCGTCGCCGGCGCCCGGTAGGCGAGGCCACGGGCGGCGAGGCGCTCGAGGGGACGCTCGTGCACGGTGGTCGCGACGTAGAAGACGTCGAAGCGCGCGCGCTCGTCGATCTCGGCGGCGGGGTCGGCCAGCGGTACCGCGATGCCGGAGTCCCGACGGGTTCGTCGCCACCAGCCCCACGCCATCAGGCCGATGAGCACGAGGGCGAGGCCGATCATGAGAAGGAGGGCGCCTTGCTGGGTCATGCGAACTCCTTCGTCAGGTCGACGAGGTCGCCGTGGGCGACGGTCGGGATGCCGGCGTGGAAGGTCCAGACCACGCGGCCCGGGAGCTCCCGGTCGAGGTAGGGCGAGTTGCGGCTGCGCCCGCGCAGGTCGTCCCGGCCGAAGGTCGAGGTGACGGCCGCGTCGTAGAGCGCGAGGTGGGCGGGCTCCCCCACGGCGATCGGGCGGCCGTGCCCGGCGAGGCGGCCGATGCGGGCCGGTGTCTCGCTCATGACCCGCGCGACATCGGCCCAGTCGAGGAGCCCGGTGTCGACCATCGACTGCTGCACGACGCGCAGGGCGGACTCGAGGCCGACCATGCCGTTCGCGGCCGCCTGCCACTCGCAGGCCTTCGCCTCGGCGGGGTGGGGCGCGTGGTCGGTCGCGACGATGTCGATCGTGCCGTCGGCGAGCCCCTCGCGCACCGCCTGCACGTCGTCTGCGGTGCGCAGCGGCGGGTTCACCTTGTAGCGCGCGTCGTAGCCGCGCACCAGCTCGTCGGTCAGCAGCAGGTGGTGCGGAGTCACCTCGGCGGTGACGTTCACACCGCGCCGCTTCGCCCAGCGGATGATGTCGACCGAGCCGGCCGTCGAGAGGTGGCAGACGTGCAGGCGGGAGCCGACGTGCTCGGCCAGCAGCACGTCGCGGGCGATGATCGACTCCTCGGCGACCGCCGGCCATCCGGCCAGTCCCAGCTCCGCCGAGACGGCACCCTCGTTCATCTGGGCGCCCGCGGTCAGCCGGGGGTCCTGGGCGTGCTGGGCGATGACGCCGTCGAACGCCTTCACGTACTCGAGCGCGCGTCGCATGATGAGCGGGTCCCAGACGCAGGAGCCGTCGTCGCTGAACACGCGCACCCGGGCGCGCGAGTCGGCCATGGCGCCGAGCTCGGCGAGCCGTTCGCCCTTCTGGCCGACGGTGACGGCGCCGATCGGCTGCACCGTGACGTAGCCCGCCTGCTCGCCGAGAGCGAGCTCCTGCTCGACGACGCCCGCCGTGTCGGCGACGGGCGAGGTGTTCGGCATCGCGAAGACGGCGCTGTACCCGCCGGCGGCGGCCGCGCGGGAACCGGTGAGCACCGTCTCCGACGCCTCGTAGCCGGGCTCGCGCAGGTGGGTGTGCAGGTCGACGAGTCCCGGCAGAGCGAGCAGTCCGTCGGCGTCGATCACCGCGGCACCGGCGCGCGACAGCGATATGCCGAGCTCCGCGATCCGGCCGTCTTCGATGAGGATGTCGGTGGTCGTGCCGTCGGCGAGTCGTGCGCCGCGGATCAGATGAAGGCCGGTCATCGCTCGTCCTCCTTCTTCTGCTCGTCGTCGTGGTCGGCCTGCCCGCTCAGGAGCAGGTAGAGCACCGCCATGCGCACCGACACGCCCGCGCGAACCTGGTCGAGCACAGTCGACCGGGGCGAGTCGGCGGCATCCGCCGAGATCTCGAGGCCGCGATTCATGGGGCCGGGGTGCATCACAATGCTATCGGCAGGAAGCGCCGCGAGCCGCGTCGCGTCGAGTCCCCAGCGGCGGGAATACTCCCGTTCAGTCGGGAAATACGCGGCGCTCATGCGTTCGAGCTGGATGCGCAGCATCATGAGCGCGTCGGGCCCGGCGGCGATCGCCGAGTCGAGGTCGTAGGAGATGGTCGCGGGCCAGGCCGAGACATCCTGCGGTACGAGCGTCGGCGGCGAGACGAGGGTGACCTCGGCGCCGAGGGCCGTGAGCAGCCAGACGTTCGACCGCGCGACGCGGGAGTGCAGCACATCGCCGACGATCGTGACCTTCACCCCGGCGAGGTCGCGCCCGCGGCTGTCGTCGCCGAACCGGCGCTGGCGGATCGTGAACGCGTCGAGCAGCGCCTGGGTCGGATGCTCGTGCGTGCCGTCGCCCGCGTTGACGACCCCCGCGGTGATCCACCCGCTCGTCGCGAGGGTGCGCGGGGCGCCGGACGCGCCGTGGCGGATGACCACCGCGTCGGCACCCATCGCCTGGAGGGTCTGCGCGGTGTCCTGGAGCGACTCGCCCTTCGAGACGCTCGACCCCTTCGCGGAGAAGTTGATGACGTCGGCCGACAGGCGCTTCGCGGCGGCCTCGAACGAGATGCGCGTGCGCGTCGAGTCCTCGAAGAACAGGTTCACGACGGTCTTGCCGCGCAGGGTTGGCAGCTTCTTGACCTCGCGCTGCTGCGTGTCGGCCATGTCCTCGGCGATGTCGAGGATCGTCAGCGCGTCCTCGCGGGAGAGGTGCTGCGTGTCGAGCAGATGGCGCATCCCGGTCACTCCCCCTCGATCGTGACGGCGTCCTCGCCGTCGTGCTCGACGAGTCGCACGTTGACGCGCTCGTCGCGGGAGGTCGGCAGGTTCTTGCCGACGAAGTCGGGGCGGATCGGCAGCTCGCGGTGGCCGCGGTCGACGAGGATCGCGAGGCGCACGGCGGCGGGGCGGCCGATGTCCTGCAGGGCGTCGAGGGCGGCGCGGATGCTGCGGCCCGAGAACAGCACGTCGTCCACCAGCACGACCGTCTTGCCGTCGATGCCGGTGGCGGGGATGTCGGTGCGCTGCGGCGCGCGGGTGGGATGCTGCGCGAGGTCGTCGCGGTACATCGTGACGTCGAGGGCGCCCACCGGCACCGGGGTGCCCGAGATGGCAGCCAGGTTCGTCGCGATGCGCTGGGCGAGGGCGACGCCGCGCGTCGGGATGCCGAGGACGACCAGGTCGTCGGCACCGCGCTGGGTCTCGAGGATCTCGTGGGAGATGCGCGTCAGAGCCCTGGTGATGTCCGCGCCCTGCAGAACGGTGCGCTCGCTCATCAGCCGCTCCCTTCTCCGCCTCACGGGACGGGGTTAAAGGTTGCTTCGGTGTGTCCAGCCTAGCCGGTGATCGGCGCTCAGTCGGTGATCGGCGCCGACGCGCCCCGCGGCGCGAGCAGCCACCGCACGCCGCGGCGCGCGAGCATGAGCACGATGATGAGCGCGGTCACGAGGAAGAACCCCCCGAGGGCCACGGCATCGCCGAAGATCAGGTGGATGAGCTCGAGCACGACGAGCTTGCTGCCGGGCAGCAGCAGCACCAGCACGACGATGCTGACGACGCGGCGAGGCCAGGTCGAGGCCGACTTCAGTCGCGTGAGCACGGCCTTCTTCAGCCACAGCACGGCCTCGAGCACGAGCTTGAGCACGATGGCGGTGAACAGCGACGTCGTGAACGACTCGGTGATCACCTGCGGCACCCACTGGGCCGCGAGGTTCAGCACGGTGACGTAGACGAAGACGTCGACGACGTGCAGGGGGTCGAGGCGACGGATGCCGCGGGCCGTGCTCACTCGGACGCTCAGACCGACGCTGCGGCGGCTTCGGGGCTCGCCGTCTCGTCGGCGCGGCGGGCGCGGATCGGGTGGCCCTGCGAGGTGAGGCAGCGGCCGGAGGCGAGATCCCACTTCCAATCGTGCAGGGAGCAGGTCAGCACGCCGTCCTCGATCTTGCCGGTCTTGGTGAGGTCTGCGCGCAGGTGCGGGCAGCGGCGCTGCACGACCCAGTCGTCGAGCTCGGTGTCCTCGGTCTGGTCGGACTGCTCGGCGTACCAGTTCTCGACGTACTCGATGCGGTCGCGCGAGAGGCACTTGAGGAAGGTGGTGAGGAACTCGTTGAACTTGCCGGCGCGTCCGACTTCGAACTGCATCGACAGGAAGATCGAGTTCGACCAGTCGATCTCGTGGTCGGCGATGTTCGTCGAGACGAGGTCCGCGGGGATCGTGTACCAGTACACGCACTCCTCCCCCGCGTACTCGCGCACCTTCGCCTTGGGGAAGTCGACGACCATGTCGAGGTCGCCGATGCGGAACCGCACGTTGCCGCCGACGCCGTTGCGGATGGTGCGTGCGCGGCGCAGCAGCGGCTCCCACCACTCCTGAAGCGCAGCGAGCATCTCCGCGGGCGGCAGCACGGCGGCGCGCTGCGCCTCCTCGGCGCGCACCTCGTCCTGACGGGCGTCGCGCTGCTCGGCGAGATAGGTCCACTTGTCGGAGAAGATGCGCTCGATCTCCGCCTCGGTGTACAGGGTCTGCGTCACCTGGATCTCGCTGCCCGCGAGGTCGACCTGGGTTCCGGGCACGAACCGGTAGCCCTTCTGGGCGGGAGAGACCTCGGCCATGTGGTCGAGGAACTGCTGCTGATCGGTGAAGATCGAGTCGTCCTCGAGGCCGTAGCCGTTGTAGCGGAACAGCTCCTCGCGCAGGAACATCGGCGGGCCGGCCATCGGGAAGACGTGCTCGGCGGCGACCTTGTCGATGTAGTACATCGCCCGCTTGTTCTGGGCGTCGCGCTTGAGCCCCGCGAAGTTCTGCTTGGCGTCCTGGGGCAGGTCGTAGACCATCGGCCACCAGATCGCGCCGCTCACCTGGGTGAAGTAGGCGTCGGGGTGGGAGAAGGCGAGCAGCTTCTCGAGATCGAGCGGGTGGGCGTCGTTCTGGTTGAGCATGCTCGCGGTGCCGTCGTCGACGCTCAGTGACGAATCGCCGATCGGGCCGTCGCTCGGGGCTCGCAGCGGGGTCACCATGATGGTCAGGCCGTTGTCGTACACGAGGGGAACGCCCGCCTGCGTGTAGACGATGTTCTCGTATCCGAGGGCGCGAAGGTCGACCTCGAGGTCGTCGGTTGGGTACTCGGGCAGGAGCACCCGGATGTCTCGGGGCACGTAGCGCTGCAGCAGCTGTGGGTCGAAGTGGTCACGGTGCCGGTGCGAGACGTAGAGGAAGTCGGCGTTGCCGAACCGCTCCCAGTCGAGTCCGCGGTTGTCGGGGAACGGGAACCACGATCCGAAGAACGACGGGCCGATGACCGGGTCGCAGAGGATGCTGCCGCCCGTGGTCTCGATGAACATGCCGGCGTGGCCGAGGCCCGTGATGCGCATGCGCTCTCCCTTCCGCAGTCGAGTCTAGGCACGCGGGTTCGGCGCGCCGGGGTGCCGCGGCCGGGAAAACGCGCGGCGTGGGCGCTCAGACGGCGCGCGAGATGCGGGCGAGCACGCCGTGCACGAACGAGCCTGAGCCGTCGGTCGAGTATTCCTTCGCGAGCTCGACCGCCTCGTCGATCGCGACGGCGCTGGGCACCTCGCTGTTGAACACGATCTCCCACGTGGCGATGCGCAGCAGGGCGCGGTCGACGGCGGGCATGCGGTCGAGCTTCCAATCGCGGGCGTGGGTGATGATGAGCTCGTCGATCTGGTCGGCGTTGTCGATCACCCCGTCGACGATGTCGCGGGCGTACAGCCAGGAACCCTCGCGGGCGGGCTCGCTCGCCGCGCGCTTGGCCTCCGCGGCGAGCACGGCGGGAAGGTCCTCACCGCGCACATCCGCCTGGAACAGGATGTCGAGCGCGCGCTTGCGCGCCTTCGAACGGGCGCTCACGCGTCAGCTGACGCGGCCGAGGTAGTCACCCGTGCGGGTGTCGACCTTGACCTTCGTGCCGGTCTCGAGGAACAGCGGCACCTGGATCTCGTAGCCGGTCTCGACGGTGGCGGGCTTGGTGCCGGCCGACGAGCGGTCGCCCTGCAGGCCCGGCTCGGTGTAGGTGATCTCGAGCACGACGGACGCGGGCAGCTCGATGTAGAGCGGGTTGCCGTTGTTGAGCGCGATCTGCACCTGCTGGTTCTCGAGCAGGAAGTTCGCCGCGTCACCGACCGTCGCGGCGGCCACGTTGATCTGGTCGTAGTCGGCGACGTCCATGAACACGAAGCTGTCGCCGTCGTTGTAGAGGTACTGGAAGTCGCGGCGGTCGACGTTCTCGATCTCGACCTTGGCGCCCGCGTTGAACGTGCGGTCGACGACCTTGCCGGTGAGCACGTTCTTCAGCTTGGTGCGCACGAACGCGCCGCCCTTGCCGGGCTTGACGTGCTGGAACTCCACGACGCTCCAGAGCTGACCGTCGATGTTCAGGACGACGCCGTTCTTGATGTCTGCGGTGGATGCCATGAGGGTGCGCTTTTCCGTTTCGTGTGGGTGCGAGGCCGAGACGGCCGACACGAGAGTCTAACGGATGCCCCGTGGCCCGGGTGATTCCGAGGATCAGCCCTCGGCGCGACCGGTCACGACGTCGAGCAGCAGGTTCGTCGCGCGCACGTAGCCGGCGACGCCCTCTCCGATCACGTGCACGACGGCGACGTCGTGCACGTACGAGTGGTGCCGGAACGCCTCGCGGGCGTAGACGTCGGACACGTGCACCTCGGCGACCGGCAGGGCGACCCCGCTGAGCGCGTCGCGCAGCACCACGGAGGTATGGGTGAGACCGCCGGGGTTGATGACGATCGCCGCCGCCGTGAGGCGCGCCTCGTGGATCGCGTCGATCAGCACGCCCTCGTGGTTGGACTGCACGGCGGTGACCTCGAAGCCGCGGGAGGCCGCGGCATCCGTCACGAGACGCTCGACGTCGGCGAGGGTCTCGTGGCCGTAGATCGCCGGTTCCCGCACGCCCAGCAGGTTCAGGTTCGGGCCGTTGACGAGCAGGATGCGGCGCGGGGCGGTCATGCGCCGAACCTATCAGCGGCGCGCTGCTGCGCCGTGAGGCGGACGGCGGCGTTCTGGGGGCCGTATCCGTCGTAGTGGCCGCGGCGCTCGACGAACTCGAAGAACACGCCGCCGGTCGTGCGTGTGTAGACGTGCAGGTAGGAACCGTCGGCGTCGGCGTCGTAGAGCACGGATGCCGCGCGCAGCCCGTCGAGCGTCGATTCCGGAAGTGCGAACCGGGCGGCGAGGTCGTCGTAGTAGTTCGCGGGGACGGGAAGCGGCGCGACGCCGGCGTCCGCGAGGGCGCGCGCGAGTGCGATGACGTCGTCGCAGGCGAAGGCGATGTGCTGCACGGGCCCGCCGTCGCGGCCCGCCTCGGCCGACAACGGCGGCGCGACGTTCAGCGGGAGACGCACGGCGCCGTCGGGCGAGCCGAAGACGTGGCTCTGCACGAGTCCGGCAGGACCCGGGACATCCGTGGAACCCTGCGGCTCCAGTGCGAAGGCGGCGGACAGGAACAGCCGGGTCTCGTCGATGGCCTGCCAGGGCTGGGTGAGGCTCACGTGGTCGACGCGGGTGACGCCGTGTGCAGCGGAGCGCTGCACCGGGCCGAACTCGGCGGCCCACTCCGGGTCGCCGGCGTCGGCCGCCTGGCTCCAGTACACCTCGGTGCCGTCGGGTGCGATGGTGCCGGGCAGGTCGGCCTCATCGGCGAGCCGGCGCCGGTCGACGCGCGGCACCCCCAGGGCGGTGAGCCGGCGGGTGACGGCGTCGGCATCGTCGACGTCGAAGCCGACGGCGGCGATGCGCGGCGCGAGACCCGCGGCGCGCTCCTCGTTGAGCACGATGCGGGCGCGCCCGCTGGTCCACAGAGTGACCGCCTTGGAGCGGTGGCGGCCGTGGGCGGTGAAGCCCGCCGCGGCGAGCACACGGTCGAAGCGGCTCGTGTCCTCGCCCTTGATCTCCACGAACGCGACCCCGGCGGGCGCCGCGGAGTCCGGCAGGAGCTGCAGGTCGGGAACGTCCGGGTCGATGCGCGCGACGGCGTCTTCGAGCCAGCGCAGCGAGCGGCGGGCCTGCGCGGCGGTGCGCACGGGGTCGGTCTGCCGGAAGGTGTCGTTGAACACCTCGAGCGACAGCGGACCGCGGTATCCGGCGTCGAGGACGCGGCGCGTCAGGTCCGCCAGCTCGAACGCCCCCTCGCCCGGGAACAGGCGGTGGTGCCGGCTCCACGAGAGCACGTCGAGCGACAGGGCGGGTGCGTCGGCGAGCTGCACGAAGAAGATGCGGTCGCCCGGGATCTCCGCGATGCCCTCCGGACAGGATGTGGAACGAGTCGAGGCACACGCCGACGGCGGGATGATCGGCGCGCCGGACGACCTCCCAGGCGGTGCGGTAGTCGTCGATGTGGCGTCCCCAGGCGAGGGCCTCGAAGGCGATCCGGATGCCGCGGCCCGCGGCGAGCTCGCCGAGGCGCCGCAGCTGCGCGGCACTGACGTCCAGGTCGTCGGTGACGGCGGTCGCGACGTTGCTGCAGGCGAGCACCGAGTCGACGCCGAGCCGCTGCATGAGCGCGAACTTCGCGTCGGCGCGGTGGAGGACCCGGGCGAACTCCTCCTCGGAGATCCCTTCGACGTCGCGCAGCGGCTGGTAGAGGTCGATGCGCAGGCCGAGTCGTGCGGCCAGCGCCCGGATCTCCTCTGGGCTCTCGGGCGCGGCGATGAGGTCGGGTTCGAACAGTTCGATGCCGTCGAAACCGGCGGCGGCGATGGCGTGGAGCTTGGCGGAGAGGGGCCCGCTGATGCACACCGTTGCGATCGAGGTCTCCATGGTCAGGGAATGTACCACTCGGTACATTCCCGGCGGTATGCCGTTCCCGACTCCCCCGATCCCGCTCGGATACTCTGACGGCGTGAGTGACGTGCGCCGCGACCCCGAACGCACCAAGGCCGAACTGCTCGCCGTCGCGACCGAGGTCTTCGCCGAAGAGGGCTTCTCCGGCGCCCGCGTGGACGAGATCGCCCGCCGCACCCGCACGACCAAGCGGATGATCTACTACTACTTCGACAGCAAGGAAGGCCTCTACCTCGCCGTGCTCGAAGACGCCTATCGCGGCATTCGCGAGGCGGAGCGCGGGATCGACGTCGATCACACGGACCCGGTGGCCGCGGTGCGCCAGCTCGCGGAGCTGACCTTCGACCATCATGTCTCGCACGAGGCGTTCATCCGGCTGGTGGCGATCGAGAACATCCACCGCGGGACATCCATCTCCCGCATCCCGTCGCTGCGCACGCTGTCGCAGCCTGCCAAGTCGCTGCTCGACGAGATCCTCGCGCGCGGCCGCGATGCCGGCCTGTTCCGCAGCGACGTCGACGCGCTTGACGTGCACCTCGTCATCAGCGCCTACTGCGTCTTCCAGGTCGCGAACCGCCACACGTTCGGGCAGCTCTTCGACATCGACTTCACGGATGCCGCGACCCGTGCGCACCTGCGCAGCATGATCGGCGACGTGGTCGTCGGCTGGCTGCGCACGACTCCCTGACACCGGTGCTTGACACGTCGGATGTTGTCGTGTTCACTGCGAACGTACTAGTTAGTACAAACGCTTCGGACGAAGGAGTACCGTGCACAGCGATCGACGCTTCCTGGTCGGCCTCGTCGGCGACGGTGTCACCCCCTCGCTGACCCCGCCCATGCACATGGCGGAGGCCACCGCCCTCGGGATTCCCTACGTCTACCGCCCGATCGACACGGCGCTCCTCGGCCTCGGCGTGACCGAGCTCGGCGAGATCCTCGCCTGGGCCGAGCGCCTCGGCTTCGACGCGCTCAACATCACCCACCCCTTCAAGCAGGCGGTCCTCCCCCACCTCGACCACGTCGACCCCGTCGCCGCCTCGCTCGGCGCCGTGAACACCGTCCTGCTGACCGCCGAGGGCCGGCTCGGCTACAACACCGACACCACCGGCTTCGCCGCGGCCCTGCGTGAAGGGCTGCCGGGCGTCCCCCGGGAGCGGGTCGTGCAGTTCGGCGCCGGCGGTGCAGGCTCCGCCGTCGCCGACGCACTGCTGCGCGACGGCGTGCGCGAGCTGACCATCGTCGACCTCGACATCGAGCGGGTGGCCGCCCTGGCGGTGCGCGCCGGTGAACGGCACCCCCACGCCGAGGTGCGCCCCGGGACGCCCGCCGAGGCGGCCGACCTGCTCGCCCGCGCCGATGGAGTGGTCAACTGCACCCCGCTCGGCATGGCCGCCCACCCCGGCACCGCGTTCGACCCCGCGCTGCTGCGCCCGCAGACCTGGCTCGCCGACATCGTCTACCGCCCGCTGCGCACCGCCCTGCTGGACGCCGCTCGCGAGCGCGGCTGCCGCACGCTCGACGGCGGCCAGATGGCGGTGCACCAGGCGGTCGACGCCTTCGAGCTGATCACCGGCGTGCGTCCCGACCCCCGACGCATGACCCGGCACTTCCGCGACCTCGTCACCTCCGAGGAGATCCTCGCCCGCTGAGCCGACCGGCAGACGCGGCATCCGTTCCTTCCATCCCACCCCTACCCCCGACAACACCCATCTGATAGAGGAGACTCATGTCCACTCCCGCAACGACGCGGAAGACCCCAGTGCGCGCGGCCATCGCGAGCTCGAAAAGCCCGACCACTATGGCAAGCTCATCCTGCTCACGCCCTGGGGCGAGGCGATGCAGCAGCGCACGCACAATAGTGACAATCCGATTGAATCGGCCTGAGCCGGCGCGTATATAGGCGCTACTATTCCCCCTCATTAAGAACGACGAGGCGGGGCGGACCGGAAGCTCCCGGCCGCGCCTCAAGGAGATATTGATCATGGCCACGCCCCTGTTGATGCCCAAGGCAACCGCCGTCTGGCTGGTCGACAACACCGCGCTCTC
>NZ_MEGA01000060.1:0-14234 GCF_001725695.1 Microbacterium sp. SCN 71-21 | reverse complement strand
GATGATCGGCTATTTCCTCGATCTCGCGATCAAGGCGAAGGGTCAGCCCGTGCAGTCGCTCGAGCTCACGCCCGCCGGTGCGAACATCGACCCCGACAACCCCGACTTCGCGACCATCCGCACGCTCGTCGCGCAGAAGCTGCACCCGTCGACCGCATCGCCGAGCCCGTCCGACTGAGCGCGTGCTCGGGTTCGCCCGGGGCGGGGTGGGTAGTCTCGATGTCATGACGGTGACCCTGCGCGTGGTGCTCGATCAACTGGTCGGAGCGCCCGCGTCGGAATTCACCGCGGTGTCCGCCGAGGTGGCGCGCGCGCTCATCGCGACCGCGCCGCGCGACTGCGAGGTGGCGGCCCTGGTGCCCGCCGGAGACTCCGCCGCCCTCGAGCGCGAGGTGCCCGGTCTCGCCCGCGTCGACGCGGTCGGGATGCCGCGGTCCGCCGCTCTGACGTCCTGGCAGCTCGGCGTCGCGCCGGGTGTCGGCGGCGGGCTCATCCACTCGCCCACTCTCGCGGCGCCGCTCGTGCGTCACGACCGCATCAACGACAACGACCAGACGATCGTGACGCTGTGGGAGATCCCGGACTTCTCGGATGCCGCGTCGAAGACCGCCGCGCTCGCGCACAAGGCGATGCTCAAGCGGGCCGAGCGGCATGCCGACGCGGTGATCGTCCCGACGCACGCGATCGCGGAGCGGCTGGCGGCGACCACGAAGCTGCGCGGACGGGTGCGCGTGATCGCGGGGGCGGCACCTCAGGGGTTCGCCGTTCCCGGTGACGCGATCGGACGCCGCCGCGCGCTCGTCGTGCCCGACCGCGTGCTCGTGCTCGACGGTGCGGGTGCCGAGGCCGACCTCGACGCCGGATTCGCGGCGGCACTGTGCGGCGCCCCGGATGTGCCGATCGTCGTGCTGGGCGCCGGCGACCTGCGCGTCGACCGGGTGAGGGCGCGGGCGGAACAGGCCGGGGTACCGAGCGCCCACCTGCGGGTGCTCGCCGGGCTCGACGCGCACGACCGCGCGGCGGTGCTGGATGCGGCGGTCGCCGTCGTCGCGCCCTCGCGGGCCTCGGCGTTCCCATGGCGGGTCCTCGAGGCGTTCGCCGTGGGGGTGCCGGTCATCGCCGCGGACTGCGACGACCATCGGGAGATCATCGTCGACGGGGGAGTGCTCGTCGACCCCGCCGAGCTCGGCGCCGCGCTGCATGACGCGATCGGCGACAGCGCGCGACTGCGGGTGCTGGCCCGCGATCGCGGACGCGGCTTCTCCTGGTCCGACCACGCCGCGCGGGTCTGGGAGCTCCACGCGGAGCTGTGAGGCGCGCCCTATCATGGGTCGCATGGCTGCCCGCGTCGACGTCATCGTCCGAACCAAGGAGCGGCCTGACTTCCTCGAACGCGCGTTGGCGGACATCGCTGCACAGTCGATGACCTCGTGGCGCGCCGTCGTGGTCAACGACGGGGGACGGCCGCACGAGGTCGAGCAGGTCGTCGCCGACTCCTCCGTCTCCGACAAGGTGCACGTCGTCCACATCGCGCCGGGGGAGGGCGGACGGTGCATCGCGGCGAACACCGGGGTTCGAGAGGCCGATGCGCCGTTGGTCGTGCTGCACGACGACGACGATCTGTGGCATCCGGAATTCCTCGCCCGCACGACGTCCTGGCTCGATGCCCATCCGGATTCCGGTGCGGTCTCGGTGCCCACCGAGATCGTCTACGAGGAGCGGCGCGGGAGCCGGTGGGTGGAGGCGGACCGCGCGCCGTTCTGGGCCGGGATGTCGCGGATATCGCTGGCCGAGATGCTCGTGATCAATCGCATCGTGCCGATATCCATCGTCTACCGACGTTCCCTCCATGACGAGGTCGGAGGGTATGACGAGTCGCTCGACGCCGTCGAGGACTGGGAGTTTTATCTGCGGGTGCTCCCGCGGCATCCGATCGGATTCATCCCAGGAACGACGCTCGCGTATTGGACCCAGCGTCCCGGAGTGACGGGCGCGGCCGCCAACAGCATGTTCGAACTGTCCGCCGATCACGCGCGCGACGATGCGATCGTGAGGGATCGAGCCCTCGCGACGTGGATCGCGACTTACGGGCCGGGCCTTCCGCTGTACCTGGCCGGCATCGAGAAGCGCGTGCTCGAGCGCATAGCCGGTGTTTCGCCGGGCAACCGCGGCCGCTCGATCGTCGACGTCTCCGTCTGGCGAGCGGTGCGACGGCGGCTTCGGAGGGTGCTGCGGGGTCTGCGTTCCCGGAGCACGGCCTAGGATCGTACGGTGCGCAGCCGGATCCGACGTCTCGTGCGGGGGCTGCGATCGGCACCGGTCCTCGGTGCCGGCATCCGTGCGCTCGACCGTGTGTGGTGGGCGCGTACCGTGCTCGCCTCCGCGCTCATCGACGCGGAGTACTACTCCGCGCTGCTCGGCCATCGCGTCGGGCGACGGGCGGCCGTCGCGCACTACGTCACGCGCGGCTTTCGTCGCGGAATGAGCCTGAATCCCCTTTTCGACGAGGTGTACGCCGGTGCCGAGCTGCCGGAGGTTCTGCGCGTTCCGGCCCTGTACGCCTATCTCGTCAGCGAGCGGGCGACGGTGTCCGTGCACCCTTGGTGGGACGCCACGAGGCATGAACCCGGCGACGGAGCCGTCGCGGGCGAGGGCGATCCGCCCCTGGAGCGTCTCTGGCGCGACCCCTCCGGCTCGCTGGTGCTCCGCACCGCGGCGGCGGAGACGACGATGAGCGTCGACCAGTACCGCCGCCTCGCCATCGAGGCCGCGCGCACCTGGCGCCGCGGTGCCGCGCCCACCGGTGGTCCGGTCCCGCATCACGAGGTCGGGTTGGTGCGCATCCTGCAGGCGGGGGATCGTCGTTACCACCGCAAGCTGGCGCAAGCGGCGCACCGAGCCACCGATGGCAGCGCCGCCGCCGTGGTGAGCTTCGTCGCCCCCGACGCATCCGCGTGGGTGTCAGCGATGATCCTTTGTCAACTCGTCCCCTCCCTCGTCGTGCGGCGAGAGGCCGCGACGAGCACCTGGTCGCGGGTGGTCGGCGCGGCGCTGAGCTCTCTCGCCGCCGACACGCTCATCGTGCTCGATGCCCGTGCCGAATTCTCCGAGGGGGAACTGGATCGGCTCGCGCGAGAGGCCGGCGCCGGGTCATTCGTGATCCCCGCGCATCGGCGATTCGACGGGACCGTCGCGGGAATCGGAGCAGCGACGATCGGGCGCGGGCTTCCCGGCCGGATCCTGGAGTGGATGCCGCCGGAGGATCTGGACCGGCTCGACGCGGTCCTCGACGTCCCGCTGCTGACCGGGCGCACGTTCGCCGTGGCGCGGGCGACGCTCGATCGCGCCGGGGCGTTGCCCTCGCTGACCAACGACGGTGAGCTCGAGGCGATCTCGATCGACGTGCGCCGCCGGTGCGCGGACGTGCCCTTGCGCGTGCTGACCGATGTCCGACCGGTCTTCGATGAGCCCGAGATCGCCTTCAGGCGCCGCCGCGCGGGTCGCGACGCACGGTATTGGCGTCGACGTTCGGGTGTCGATGACACGCCGGTCGCTCGGAGCATCATCGGGGCCGCCGGGTTCGACGTCCGCGGCTGGCGGCACCGACGCCCGTCCGTGCGCCCGTCAGCCGATCTCGTGTGGCGGCGTCCGCATCCCGGTGCCCAGAGATGGTCGATCAAGATCTGCGCACCGGCGGGGCGCCAGGGCGCGGTCTGGGGGGATCGACACTTCGCCGAAGGTCTCGCGCGTGCCCTCCGACGGCGCGGCCACACCGTGGTCATCGATGCGTTCGACGCCGCGTCGCGTCCGACCGACGCCGTCGACGACGTGAGCGTGGTGGTGCGGGGACCGTATCGCATCCGGGCACCGCGAACTCGTGTGCGACTGCAGTGGATCATCAGCCATCCTGATGAGATCACCCGCGCGGAGGTGTCGGGGTTCGACCGGGTGTTCGCCGCGTCGAGGGGCTGGGCGGCGCGCGCGTCGGCGCGCTGGGGCCGCGACATCCGTCCGTTGCTCGAGTGCGTCGACACCGACCTCTTCCATCCGCGCGGACTGCCAAGGGGCGACGACATCGTCTTCGTCGGGACGGCTCGGGGGATCGCGCGTCCCAGCGTCGTGGTGCCGTTGGCGGCCGGGATCCCGGTGCGTGTCTACGGGCCCGATTGGCGACCGTTCATTGCGCAGTCCGCACTGGCCGCGCGATCAATCCCGCACGATCGACTCCCCGAGCGGTACGAGACCGCATCGATCGTTCTCAACGATCAGTGGCCCGCGATGCGACGAGAGGGGTTTCTCGCGATGCGGCCGTTCGACGTGGTCGCCGTCGGTGGACGGGTGATCTCAGAGGAGGTCGAGGGGATCGAGGAGATCTTCGAGGGCGCGGTGGTGACCTACCAGGACGCCGCACACCTCGTCGACCTGCTGCGCGCCGACCCGGCGACGATCTTCCCCGACGACGCGCAGCTTGCTCGCATCTCCGCAAGAATCCGCGCGGAGCACTCGTTCGACGCACGCGCCAGGGAGCTCGACGAGGCGGCCCGCGAGGTGTGGACGTCCGCCGGTGAGCCCGGTGTGCCGGGGCCGAGCCGATAGGATCGCGGGGACGCCGCGCGCCGATCCGGACGATGGCCGCGCTCCCGACGTGGATGAATGCATGACGACACCGAACCTGTTCCGAAAGCTCGAATGGCAGATCAACGCGATCCGCCACCGTGACCCGCTCTCCCCGCGGCTGTACTGGCGTCTCTTCGGATCCCTGCGACGGCGTCCATGGGGTCCGACACGCACTCCGCGACGCATCGTCGTGATGCGCAGCGACGAGATCGGCGACACCGTCACCACGACGACCCTGCTCGCTGCGATGCGGGCTCAGTGGCCGAAGGCGTCGATCCACCTCGTTGTGAAGCCCGGTCCGGCGACGATCTTCCACGCGGCACCGACGGTGGACCGGGTCATCCCGTGGTCCCCCGTCCTTCACGGGTCGGCGCTCAAACGACAGGTGCTGACGGCGAGGCAGGCGCTGCGCCGCTTCCGGCTGCGGGGGTACGACCTCGCCGTCCTGCCGCGATGGGACTTCGACGACACTCCTCTGCGCTACCTTGCCGTCGCCTCGCGCGCCCGTTCGGTCGTCGGGTTCGCACCCGTGCCGTCGCGGGAACCAGCCTGGCTCGGAGACCAGGAGCTCCTCCTCACCGATGTGATCGACCGCGGCGACGTCCCGTTGCTCTCCGTGCAGCAGCTCGAACGGGTAGCCGCCCATCTGGGCGTGCGCTGGACCGACGAGGCGACCCGCCGAGCGGGGACCGCGCTGTACGACGTGTCCGACCGCGATCGGGCCGCGGAGGCCGCCGCTCTGCGGCAGCCTCCGGGACGGGTGGTCGGCTTCGGGATCGGTGCGCGCGATGGGAAGCGGCAGTGGCCGATCGAGCGGCTGAACGACCTCGCCGCCGCGCTCGCTGCGACGGGGCCGTTGTCTGTGCAGGTTCTGGGGGGCGCGGTCGACGTCGAGCGGGCGGCGGCCCTCACCGAGCTGTTGTCGGCCCAGGGGATCCCGGTAGCCGATCTCGCCGGCGCACTCAGCCTCAGTGAGAGCGCAGCCGCGATCAGCCGCTGCGATCTGTTCGTCGGCAACGACTCCGGACTGCAGCACATCGCGTCGAGTCTCGATGTGCCGACGGTCGTCGTCACATGCCATCCCGCCACAGGGTCGCCGTGGAGCGACAACGCGCCCGAGCGCTTCGGCCCGTGGTCGACGCGATGCCGTGTCGTCCAGCCCGCCGCTCCGACCGGTGACTGCGGCGAGGAGTGCGTCGCATCCCATGCCCATTGCATCCTCGCCGTCGAGACGCATGATGTCTTGCGGGCCGTGGAGGAGGTCAGCCGCGAACTCGCGGGTTGAGTCGGCTACGCTCGTTCGGTCGCGCCCACTTCAGTGCGCCCCTGTTGGAAGGTCTGGATCCTCGCAGATGTCTACGCCGCCGTCGATCACCCCGCGCCACGTGCTCGGATTCGAAACGACCCGGGTGTTCGTCATCGGCGACGCGATGCTCGATCGATACGTCGACGGCACCGTCAACCGGATCTCGCCGGAGGCGCCGATCCCCGTGCTGCAGGTCGCGCAGGACCGCAGCGTCGCGGGTGGCGCCGCGAACGCGGCGATGAACATCGCCGCCCTCGGTGCGTCGACCACCCTGATCGCCGCGTGGGCGACTGATGAGTCGGGACGTGAGCTGGAGCGACTGCTCGCCGACGCCGGGGTGGCGACCTGCCGCGTCGATCGCGGCGACGCGCCGACCATTGAGAAGCTCCGCGTCGTTGCAGGTCAGCAGCAGATCGTGCGCATCGACCGTGAGGACACATCCGCACTCGACTTCGAGGGTCAGGCCGCGGTCGTCGCGGCGCTCGCCGAAGGGCTGGCCGCAGGCACGGCGTCGACCGCTGTCGTGATCTCCGACTACGCAAAGGGCCTTCTCGACGCGGACCTCGTCGCCGAGGTCATCGAGCTCGCGCAACGCCACGGAGTCCCGGTCGTCGTCGATCCCAAGTCGACCGACATCCGGAAGTACCGCGGGGCGAGCATCGTCAAGCCGAACTTCGCGGAGGCCTGCCAGATGTCGCGAGTGCGAGCGGCCCGACCGGACGCGGCCACCCTGGAGCACATCGCGCACGAACTGCTGGTCGACGGAATCGGTGCGCTCGCCGTCTCGCTGTCGGCCGCCGGCGTGGAAGTCATCGAGGCGGGCTCACGTGTCCGGATTCCCACGCGGGCGCGGTTGGTCGCCGACGTGTCGGGGGCCGGAGATTCGATGATCGCCGGCATCGCGGTGGGCCTTGCGAGCGGGCTGACGACGACCGAGGCCGTGCAGGTGGGCAACATGGCCGCGGGAATCGCGTGCGGCCGGCCGGGTACGGCGGTCGTGACGGGCGCCGATCTGCTGGACGAGCTGCTGGTCGAGTCTTCGCCGGACAGGCGACCCGGGACCGTCGAGAACTGGGCCGAGCTCGCCCGCCTGGTCGAAGTAGAGAAGTCGGCCGGCAAGCGGATCGTCTTCGCGAACGGCGTTTTCGATCTTCTGCATGCCGGCCATGTCGCGCTGCTCAAGGAAGCCCGGTCGTTCGGGGATGTGCTCGTGGTGGGGGTCAACTCCGACGAGTCGACCGCCCGACTCAAGGGCCCGTCGCGTCCCCTCCAGCCGCAGCGAGATCGCATGGGTGTGCTCGATGCCGTGCGCTACGTCGACTTCGTCACTGTCTTCGATCAGGACACGCCGCGCGAGCTGATCCTGGCGATCAAGCCGGACATCATCGTGAAGGGCTCCGACTACAAGCCCGAAGAGGTCGTCGGGGGCGAGGACGCCAGAGCGTGGGGCGGCCGCGTGCAGATCGTGGGGTTGCTCGACGGCGTGTCGACAACGCGCCTCTCGCAGGGCGAGCAGGTGCGCCGCGGATGATCACGCGATGCTGCGTGCGAAAGGAAGCAAGATGAGTGTGATTGCCGACAACCTTCGCGACAACGTGCGGCGGATGAGTGCTCTCGCCGAGGATGCCGCGTTCGTCGACTCGTTCGACCGTGCGGCGGCGCTCATGGTGACGTCGTTGCGCGCCGGAGGCACACTGTTCGCCTGCGGGAACGGGGGGTCGATGACCAACGCCCAGCACTTCGCCGAGGAACTCACCGGTCGTTTCCGAGGTGACCGTCCGCCGCTGCGGGCGATCGCGATCTCCGACCCGTCGCACCTCACCTGTGTTGCCAACGACTACGGGTACGAGTTCGTCTTCTCCAAGTTCATCGAGGCGCTGGCCCGTCCCGGCGATGTGCTGCTCGCCCTGACCACGAGCGGGAAGTCGGCCAACGTCCTGCGAGCGGCCGAGGCGATGAAGTCTGCCGGCGGCGTCGTGATCGCGTCATCCGGGCCCGCCGACACTCCGGTTGCGGCCGTCGCCGACGTCGCCCTCGCCCTGGGGGAGAACCGATGGGCGGACCGCATTCAGGAGTCCGAGCTCGTCGTCATCCATTCGTTCATGCAGGCTATCGAGGACGCATTCGGCTATTCGGCCTGACGGATGCATCGACTCGCGTGACGGGCGCGCTCATCGAGGTGTCGCGGCAGGTCGTGCGACGGCATCGGCGAATGCGGCGAGGCTCGGATACGTCGCGTCGGCGTCCGCATCGACGCCGCCGTCGATGCGGACGGCGAGACAGTCGCCCGTGAGGGATGCCAGTCGGCGAGCCATCTGGACATCCGACGGCTGATCGCCGACGAAAACCGAACCGGCGCCGTCGATCTCGGGGTGGGCGCGGAGGTAGCGCGCGGCCATTCCCGGCCGCGGCTTGCGACATTCGCAGTCCTCCGCCGCGAGATGCGGGCAGAACTCGATCGCGTCGATTCTCCCGCCGGCATCGCCGATCACCCGGCACATCTCGCGGTGGATGTCGGTCAGATCCTCGAGCGACATCAGCCCCTTGCCGATGCCCTGCTGGTTCGTCACGACGACGATTCGCGGTGCCCATCGGGCGAGCGAGACGAGCGCCTCGACGGCACCCGGCTCGAAACGGAACTCGTCCCATGTCGTCACGTAGTCATCGACCAGGCGCGAGTTTATGACGCCGTCGCGGTCGAGGAACAGGCACCAGTCTCGCGCCGAGTGCGCCGTCGGATCGGCTCGGTGACTGGCGCGTGACATCGCCTGAACGATACCAGCGGGGTCGATGCGCACGGGCCCGCAAGGAGGCCCAGTTAGGATGATCGGGGCACGTCAGGGGGAGGACCGAACGAGATGATCGTCCGATTCGCCGTGTCGTCGCGCCTGCGTTGGGAGCTGTGGCTCACTGCGGGCATCGTGGCCGCGGCTACCGTCGCGGTCGCCGCGGGATCTTACTTCGACCGGGATGATCTCGTCTTCGTCGAGTACTTCCGAGCCAATCCGATCACGCCCGGTGTGCTCGTGCGCTCCTGGTTCGGGCATCTCATGCCCGGATACATCGCCAGCGTCATCGCGTTCCTCAAAGTCTTCGCCCTGTCGTGGCCGGCCGCGCTCGTCTTCATCGTTCTGATCCACGTGGGATCCTTTGTCGCTCTCACCCGCTGCATCGACGCCGTCGTGGGGCCGGCACGGATCAATCTCATCGCGGGGCTCGCGTTCACGCTCTCCCTTGGCCCGCTCGCAGTTCGTCTCTGGTGGGCGGCCACGCTGAACAACATGTTCGCGCTCGCGCTCGGACTCGCCGTGCTGGGGTGCGCGACCAGGTGGGTGACCACCCGGAGGACACGCCACCTGATCGCCGGACTCATCCTTTACGCGCTGGCACTCTCGCTCAGCGAGAAGAATCTGCTGTTCTCCTTGCACATCGTGATGTGGTGTGTGTTCGTCATCTGGCGCGGGCGGTCCGTCGCGGAGCGCGCTCGTGAGCTTCTGAGGGCGTGGCCACTGTGGCTTGGTCTCATCACGCTCTCCCTCGTCGACGTGATCGCCTTCCTGTCGGGGCCGTATGTCGACGAGTCGGGGGATTCGCCCAGCATCGGATTCTCGCTGCGCTTCATCGCGCAGAACGTCTTCGGCGGACTGGTGCCGTCTCTGTTCGGTATCGACATGGCGAACCAGCCGACCTCGTGGGCGGAGCCCCGAGTCGTGATCACCTGTCTGTTGGTCGCGGTGTTCATTCTCTGGACGATCCTTCGCGCGCGTTCGAACGGCAGCGTGTGGATCTTCGCGGCGATCGCTGTGTTCGCGAACGCAGCCGTGCTGTCACGTCGGGGCGAGCTCATCGGGCTCGCCGGTTCGCGACAGCTCCGCTACCTGCTCGAGAGCACCGCGCTGGTGTGGTTGGCGATCGGTGTCGTGCTAGTTGTGGCTCTTCGTGCCGTGGTGGTGGAGCGGGAAAGCCGTACCCGACCGGCCGTCTCCCGCGTCGTCCGCGTCTTCGCGCTCGTCGGCGGGTGTGCGCTGTTCGTGACCGCGGCCGGTTCCTGGGCGGTCACGTCGCTGCGCACCATCGAGACGAGTGGCGGCTACGCGGCCCGCGCCTGGGTGACCAATCTCGAGGTGACCCTCCCGAACCCCTCGCCTCCTCTGATCGACTCGCCGCTGCCCACCTCCTTCGGCATACCTGAGCTGCACCCCTACGACATGGTGGTGCCGTTGCTCCCGAGTATGGGATGGCGCGGTGCGCAGGCCACGACGGTGCTCGACGGCGCCTGGATCGTCGGGCGGGACGGTCGAGCAGGCCCGGCTACCGTGTCGTCTCCTTCACAACAGTTCACCGGAAGTGCGTGCACCGACGGATCGGAGTCCCTGCCGATGCCCGGGGTGCGGACGTCGGGGCGAACGTACATCATCGTGGACGTCTCGGCCGGTTCCGGAGACAAGATGGCGCTGCACTACACCGGCGGCTGGGTGACCGTCGACCGGCCCTCCTCCGGCGGCCGAGTGGCCGTGTACTTTCCGAACTCACTGCACGGCGACCTGGTCATCGACTCTCAGGGCGGCAAGATGTGCGTCGAATCGATCGTGGTCGGCGACGTTGTCCCCGAGGGTTCCGCCGGTTGATCCGGTGAGGTCTCGTGTCGTTGGGAGCGTCGGCGACGCCTCGCGTTGATACTGGAATGGTGACCCGACTCCACGACAGGCTCCTGATCGCTCCGGGCCGCCGAGCCTCCGCGCCGCGTCGCTCGGGGCTTGTCCGTGGACTGGCGCTGTTCGTCGTGCTCGTCGGCGGCGGAGGGCTTGCCGCCTGTGCGCCACTTCGCGCTGATTCGCCGTCGTCGAGTCCGACCGCGTCCACCGTTGCGCCGAGCGGTGCTCCCGCGGTGAGCTCGACTCCGTCGAGCACGGCGCCCACGCCGGCAGCCACGGACGTCGTGGTTCCGGATGCCCCGTCTACGCCGTCGGGTCAAGCGACCGTGACCATCGTCAACTTCGGTGCCGACGGACAATCGCTCTGGGCGTCCGGTCTGGTGACCGGCGCCGCCGGGACGGACGGGACCTGCACGCTCACGGCGACGGCGTCGGACGGGCGTGTGGTGAGCGGCACGATCGCTGCCAGTGCGACACCCGCCGCGGTCAACTGCGGATCCATCTCGGTTCGCGCGACCTCCGGTGAGTGGACGCTCGTCCTGAGCTACGCGTCATCGACGGCCGCAGCGTCTTCTGCTCCCACGACCGTTAGCCAGCCGTGACAGGCACCGGTCGACGCGCGCGCAGGCCCCGGCTGATCGCGATCTTCGCTGTCTGCCTCGCGGTGGTCGGCGGCCTCGTCGCTGTCGTACTCCCCGCGGCGTCATCGCCGGCAACCGCGGCCAACGCCTCGGACTTCCAGCCCGGGTATCTGATCTCCGATCAGAACTTCTTCGACTCCCAGTCGATGACCGTGGCGGATGTCCAGGCGTTTTTGAACTCCAAAGTGACCTCGTGCAGCGGCAGCAACGGGATGCCCTGTCTGAAGGACTACTACGCGCAGTCCACTCCGGCGCTCCCGGCGAACAGCTACTGCGCGGCCACGCCGGGTGGCACGCTGAGCGCCGCGCAGGTCATCGTGCTGGCCGCCCAGGCGTGCGGTATCAACCCGAAGGTGATCCTCGTGATGCTCCAGAAGGAGCAGGGTCTCATCACGTCCACCGCGCCGACGGCCCGGAACTACTCTGCCGCGCTCGGACAGGGATGCCCGGACGGCGCGGCGTGCGATCCCGCCTACGCGGGGTTCTTCTACCAGGTGTACGGGGCGGCCCGTCAGTTCCAGGTCTACATCAAGAATCCGAAGTCATTCGGCTATCAGCTCGGCTGGAACAACATCCTCTATCAGGCGACGCCTCCCGACAACAGTCGGATCTGCGGGACGAAGCCGGTCTACATCCAGAACGATGCGACCCGGGCTCTCTACATCTATACGCCGTACACGCCGAACCAGGCAGCGCTCGACAATCTCTACGGGACAGGCGACTTCTGCTCGACCTATGGCAACCGCAACTTCTGGCGGCTGTACACCGACTGGTTCGGCAACCCGCTGAGCCAGCCGGTCGAGGGCGCCTACGCCGATGCGTGGCAGGCACTCGGCGGCGCGAGCGGGATTCTCGGTTCGCCGCTCGGCGGCGTCGTGTGCATCGACAGCAAGTACTGTCAGCAGTCGTTCACGGGCGGAACGATCTTCTGGTTCCCCGGTCGAGGAGTGTTCGGTGTGCCGACGCTCATCGAGACGATGTGGCGCAATCTGGGATTCATCACGGGGACGCCCGGGCTTCCGACGGGAGTCGTGGTCTGTAATCCCGACGGCACGTGTGTGCAGTCCTTCGACGGCGGGGTGATCGCGGCGGACTCCACGGGCGGGTCGCTGGTCGGTTCCCATGTCGCATCCGCCTGGTTGGCGGCCGGGGGCGTCGCGCTCGGCGGCGCGCGCGGACCGGAGCTCTGTTCCCCCGGTGGAAGCCAGTGCGCCCAGCTGTTCGCGCGTGCGGCGTTCTACACATCCGGCACGCAAGTGACGTCTGTGACGGGCCCGATCTTCACAGCGTGGAACACGGTGAACAGCTCGAGCGGACCCCTGGGGTATCCGTTGTCGAACGCCGCATGCGTCTCGGCCGGCTGCACGCAGCAGTTCAGTGGTGGACTCATCGTGTCGTCGGGCACCGTCGCCTATGTGATCCCGTCGGGCATCGCCGCGAAATACACCTCGATGGGCGGGATCGCCACGCTCGGAGCGCCTTCGGGCCCGGCGGACTGTGCTGCGTCCAGCGCCTGCGCGCAGACGTTCGCGAACGGTCGCATCGATGTGGCGGCATCTGGATCGGCGATCGCGACGACGCAGGGGTTCTACCGCGCGTGGGCGGCAGTGGGACTCGACAGCGGCGTGCTCAAGCTGCCGACGGGTGAGGCAACGTGCTCCTCGGTGACGTGCATGCAGTCGTTCGTGGGTGGCGCGCTGGTCGGAACGACCTCGGCGGGAATCGTGCCGGTGATCGGGCAGTACCGCGACGTGTGGATGGCCGCCGGTGGTCCGACGGGATCACTGGGTCTTCCGATGGGTGTTGACTCCTGCAACGGTATGAACTGTTCGCAGGTCTTCCAGGGCGGCGTGCTGGTATGGACGCCGACGTACGGTGTCGCATCCGTGTCCAGCTGGTTCCTCGCTCCGTGGCAGGCGCAGGGTTCGGGTGCCGGTGCGTTGGGTGCGCCGACGGGGAACTCGACGTGCTCGTCGGTGACGTGCATGCAGTCGTTCGTGGGTGGCGCGCTGGTCGGAACGACCTCGGCGGGAATCGTGCCGGTGCTGGGGGCGTACCGCGACATCTGGGTCGCATCAGGTGGCGTGACCGGCGCACTGGGGCTGCCGACCGGCGTGACCCAGTGCAACGGGCGTTGGTGCGCTGCGCCCTTCGCCGGGGGGAGCATCCTGTGGTCTCCGGCGACGGGCGCCTACGCGGTTTCGGGGGCGGTCAACATCGCGTGGGTCGGCGCGGGCGGCGCGGCGGGTACGTACGGTCTGCCGATCGCGGCGGCGACGACGTCTAACGGGAAAGTCTCGCAACGGTTCCAGTTCGGCGTGATCTCGGTGAACGGGTGAGCGTCAGTCGTCTCAAAGGGACACGCAGTGCCGAGGTGATAGCGTGGCGGGGCGCCGCGGTCGGTCGGGAACATCGATCTTCGAGCGTGCTCGCGAGGCGGGTGCGAGATCACGGCGGCGATGGTGCCACGACGGAGTCTCGTTGCTGCGCGCCCGTCGCTACAGAGCCGGCTGATCGGGTCGGCGGAAAGAAGGAGGTGCAGCGCGATGTCCGGTGAGGATGAACTCTCGCCCGCGCTCGTCGGCGCGGTGTCCCTGGAGCGGGCGCTCGAAGACGCGGCGATCGCCAATCAACGCGCGATCGAGCTGGCGCAGAAGCTCCTGACCAGTGAAGAGCGCGTGGCCGCGCTGAGTGCGGAGGTCGCGGACCTGAAGCGACTCCTCGATCCGCGCCGCAAGCTGGAACACCTCATCCGTCAGAACCACTCCCTGCACGTAACGGCGCAGCGAGCGAAGCGGATTCTGGGGCGGTGACCGCCTCGCACACGCCGAGGGTCCTCCTCGCCGTCACGTTCTACAACGGGCGCTCATTCGCTGAGCGCACGTTGTCGTCGATCGCCTCCCTGGCACACGACGGATTCGACCTCGATGTCCTCGTCCTCGACGATGCGAGCCCGGAACCGGGATTCAGTGACTATCTCGCGTCTCTGAGCGCCGACGTCGGAGCGACGTACTA
>NZ_MEGA01000059.1:0-23576 GCF_001725695.1 Microbacterium sp. SCN 71-21 | reverse complement strand
CACTGTTCGCACCGCTGACCCTGCGGGGTACCACGCTGCGCAACCGACTGTGGGTGGCGCCCATGTGCCAGTACTCGGCGGTCGACGGGCTCCCGAACGACTGGCACCACGTGCACCTGGCGCAGTTCGCGAGCGGCGGCGCGGGCCTCGTGCTCGCCGAAGCGACCGCCGTGTCGCCCGACGGGCGCATCTCCCCCGCCGATGTCGGCCTCTGGAACGACGCGCAGGCGCAGGCCTGGGCACCGATCGTGGCCGCCGTGCACGCCCGCGGCGCGGCGGTCGGGGTGCAGCTCGCCCATGCCGGCCGGAAGGCGTCGACCTGGCCGCCGTTCGCCCCGCAGCGCGGCACCGTGCCGCCTGCCGACGGCGGCTGGGAGCCGGTCGCCCCCTCGTCGATCGCGTTCGAGGGGCTCGTCGATCCGCGCGAGCTCACGATCGCGGAGATCGACGGCATCGTCGACGACTTCGCGGCGGCGGCCGTCCGGGCCGTCGCGATCGGATTCGACGTGCTCGAGATCCACGCCGCGCACGGCTACCTGCTGCACGAGTTCCTCTCCCCGCTCGCGAACACCCGCACCGACGCCTACGGCGGCTCCCTCGAGAACCGTGCCCGCCTCGTGCTGCGGGTGGTCGAGGCGGTGCGCCGCGCCGCTCCCGACACCGTCGTCTTCGTGCGCTTCTCGGGCACCGACTGGGCACCGGGCGGGCTCGAGGTCGCCGAGGTCGTCGAGGTGGCGCGCTGGAGTGCCGAGCGCGGCGCGGATCTGTTCGACGTGTCCTCCGGCGGGCTCGTGGCCCACCAGCAGATCCCGGTCGGTCCCGGGTATCAGGTCCCGCTCGCCCGGGCGCTTCGCGACGCAGGGCTCCCCGCGGCGGCGGTCGGACTCATCACGGACGGGCCGCAGGCCGAGAGCGTCCTCACCGCCGGCGACGCCGACGCGATCCTCGCCGCCCGCGAGTGGCTGCGCGACCCGCACTTCGGCCTGCGCGCGGCGACCGAGATCGGGGCGGATGTCCCGTGGCCGCCGCAGTACGAACGCGCCCGGCGCCGCACGCACTGAGGGGGCGGGCCTGCGGCCCGCCCCCTCAGTGGTCGTCATCCTCAGCGCGCGCGACGGGTGGCGTCCTCCACCTCACCGACGAGCTCCTCGATGATGTCCTCGAGGAACAGCACCGAGGTGATCTCCGCGTGCGCATCGCGCACGAGAGCCAGGTGGCGTCCGTTTCGCCGCATCGCAGCGAGGGCGTCCTCGAGGTCGGTCGTCTCACGCAGCGACACCATGCGGTGGATGCGCTTGGCCGGGATCGGGCGCGCGACCTTCTCGTCGTCCTCCCCCTCACCCGCGACCCGCAGCACGTCCTTGAGGTGCACGTACCCGGTGGGCTCGCCGGCGTCGTCCACGATCACGTACCGCGAGAAGCCGTGGGTCGCGACGGCCTTCTCGATCTCGGCCGGGGTGACCGAGGTCGGCAACGTCACGAGCTCACCGAGCGGCACCGCCACCTCGCCCGCGGTCTTGTCGGTGAACTCCACTGCGGCTGCCACCGTGCCGGCCGAGTCCTCCAGCACGCCTTCTCGGCGCGACTGGTCGACGATCGTGGCGACCTCGTCGAGCGTGAACGTCGAGGCGGCCTCGTCCTTGGGCTCGACGCGGAACAGGCGCACGATGTGGTTCGCGATCCAGTTGAGGGTGGCGATCACCGGATGGAAGATGCGCGACACCCACACGAGCGGCGTCGCGAGCATGAGCACGGCGCGGTCCGGCACCGAGAACGCGAGGTTCTTCGGCACCATCTCACCGAACACGACGTGCAGGTACGAGACCACCAGCAGGGCGACGATGAACGCGATCACGTCGACGGCCGATTCCTCGAGACCCGTCAGGCCGAGCGGCACCGCCAGGAGGTGGTGGATCGCCGGCTCCGACACGTTCAGGATGAGCAGCGAGCAGATCGTGATGCCGAGCTGACTGGTCGCGAGCATGAGGGTCGCATGCTCCATCGCCCACAGCGCGGTCTTCGCGGAGCGCGAGCCGCGCTCCGCGAGCGGTTCGATCTGGGAGCGGCGCGCAGAGATGACGGCGAATTCAGCGCCGACGAAGAAGGCATTGCCGAGCAGCAGCACGACGAGCCAGGCAAGTCCCGCCCAATCGCTCATCGCGCACCCCCTTCCACAGCAGCCGACTCGTCGACGGCATCGGGTGCGGCATCCGGGGTGAAGGAGAGTCGGTCGACGCGTCGCCCGTCCATGCGGGTCACCGCGAGACTCCCGCCTTCGACCGCCACCGTGTCGCCCACGACCGGGATGCGCTCGAGACCGGCCATCACGAAGCCGGCGACCGTGTCGTAGACGTCGCTCTCGGGCACGACCACACCGGTGCGCTCGCGCAGCTCGTCGGGACGCAGCGACCCGGCGAACGAGACCGAGTCGCGCACGTGCACGATGTCGGCACGGCGGCGATCATGCTCGTCGAGCACCTCGCCGACGATCTCCTCCACGAGGTCCTCGAGGGTGACGACCCCGGCGGTGCCGCCGTACTCGTCCACGACGACGGCCATCTGGTAGCCCCGGGCGCGCAACTCGGAGATCAGCTGATCGAGGTGCACCGTCTCGGGCACCCGCAGCGGCTCGGTCGCGAGCGCCGCGACCGGCACGTCCCGCCGACGCTCGCGCGGAACCGAGACCGCGGCCTTCAGATGCACGATGCCGGTGATGTCGTCGACCGACTCCTGAAAGACCGGGAAGCGAGAGTGTCCGGTCGCGCGGGCGAGTGCGACGACGTCGTCCGCCGTCGCGTCGACGGCGAGCGCGTGCACCCGCGGGCGGGGGGTCATCACGTCTCCCGCCGACAGGCGCGCGAAAGTCAGGGTGCGGTTCAGGAGCGTCGCCGTGTCGGCCTCCAGCACACCCGCGCTCGCCGAGCGCCGCACGAGGCTCGAGAGCTCCTCCGCCGTGCGCGCGCCCGAGAGCTCCTCCTTCGGCTCGATCCCCATGGCGCGCAGCACCTTGTTCGCGCTGCCGTTGAGGAGGGCGATCGCGGGCCGGAACACGGTGGTGAACAGCGTCTGGAACGGGATGACGAGCTTGGCCGTCTGACGCGGCACGGCGAGCGCGAAGTTCTTCGGCACGAGCTCGCCCAGGATCATCGACATCACGGTCGCGAACACGATCGCGATGGTCGCCGCGGTCGCGGTGACCACCCCGTCGGGGAGTCCCCAGCCGGAGAGCACCGGCCGCAGCAGGTTCGAGATCGCCGGCTCCATCGTGTAACCGGTCAGCAACGTCGTCAGCGTGATGCCGAGCTGCGCACTCGACAGGTGCGTCGACGTGATCTTCAGCGCGCTGATCGTCAGCGCGAGCCGGGACTCGCCGGCGGCCTGTCGCGCCTCGAGGTCGGCGCGGTCGAGGTTGACCAGCGCGAACTCGCTCGCGACGAACAGGCCGGTCCCGACTGTCAGCAGGAGCCCCACGCCCAACATGACGTAATCCATCACGCATCACCTCCTCGCGCGTCAGAGCGGTGGGAGGCGGGTCGGTGGGGCGATCGTCTGCAACTCGGGGGGTCGTCCATAGTGGTTGAAGTCTATGGGCGGCCTGGGACGGCGAGCCCGGCGGATTGCCAGTTTCCGGGGTGGGGCGGATGCCGCGGCATCCGCTCTCTCACCAGCTGACCGGCAGCGCCTTGCCCTCCTCGTATCCGGCGGCCTACTGCAGGCCGACGAGCGCGCGCTCGTGGAACAGCGGCACCGAGCCGGCGCCGGCGTAGGTGAACGAGGACCGCACGCCCGCGGTGATCATGTCGACGAGATCCTCGACGCCCGGGCGCAGCGGGTCGATGTAGATGCGCGATGACGAGATGCCCTCGGCGAACAGCTCCTTGCGGGCGCGCTCGTAGGCATCGAGGCGACCGAAGCGCTCCTGCACGGCCTTCGTCGAGGCCATCCCCCACGATTCCTTGTAGACGCGACCGGCAGCGTCGGTCTCGACGGTGCCGGGGGCTTCGAGCGTGCCCGCGAACCACGAGCCGATCATGACGGATGCCGCGCCCGCCGCCAGCGCCAGCGCGACGTCGCGCGGGTAGCGCACGCCACCGTCGGCCCAGACGTGGGCGCCGTGGGCGCGGGCCGCCTCGGCGGTCTCGAGCACGGCGGAGAACTGCGGGCGTCCGACGGCGGTCATCATGCGGGTGGTGCACATCGCGCCCGGGCCCACGCCGACCTTCAGGATCGTGGCGCCCGCCCCGACGAGGTCGCGCACCCCGTCGGCGCTCACGATGTTGCCGGCGACGATCGGCAGGCCGAGGCCCAGGCCCGACACGGTCTGAAGAGCGCGGAGCATCCCCTCCTGGTGCCCGTGCGCGGTGTCGAGCACGAGCACGTCCACGCCCGCCTCGGCGAGCGCGCGCGCCTTCGCGGCGACGTCGCCGTTGATGCCGACCGCGGCGGCCACGACGAGGCGACCGTCAGCATCGAGCGCAGGCCGGTAGAGCGTTCCGCGCAGGGCGCTGCGCGCGGTGACGGTGCCGACGAGTACGCCGTGGTGCAGCACGCAGATCGTCTCGGCGTCGAGCTCGGCGGCCAGGTCGAACGCGTGGCGGGCATCGGTCACGTCGTCGGCGTCGATCGCGACGGGCCGGCCGCGGGCGAGGTCCCCCAGCTGCGCGTCGGGCAGCGCCGTCGCGAGCCGCGTGGCCGGCACCACCCCCGCGATCTCGTCGATGGTCGGCGCGGGGCCCGCGGCATCCGCCACCACGATGCCGTGGCCGGCGACGGCGGGGAGCTCCCGAAGGGCGTCGGCCACGGTCGCCGACGGCGGCAGGATGCGCGGACTG
This sequence comes from Microbacterium sp. SCN 71-21, assembly GCF_001725695.1. Taxonomy (NCBI): domain Bacteria; kingdom Bacillati; phylum Actinomycetota; class Actinomycetes; order Micrococcales; family Microbacteriaceae; genus Microbacterium; species Microbacterium sp. SCN 71-21. The sequence continues at coordinate 18,744 of NZ_MEGA01000059.1, read as the reverse complement.
TCCCACAGCACCGGCTGTGCCTTCACCCAGCGGATCGCATCGTCGACCCGCTGCAGGGCGAGGTCCTGCGGCAGCACGCCCAGACCCCCGCGGCGCGCGAGGGTGGCGGCGAGGCGCGGACCGGTCACCGAGTTCATGTTCGAGGCGACCAGGGGGATGGTCGCCGATGTGCCGTCGTGCGGCGACAGATCGACGTCGAGACGGCTCGTGATCGCCGACCGGCGCGGCACGAGGAACACATCCGAATAGGTCAGATCGACGAGGGGACGCTCACCCGAGAACTCCATACCCCCAACGGTACTGAGCGCCGCGACAGGATCGGCCGAGTCTTCCTCATAGGAAATGAACAGAGATTCTTCCGCTCCAGCCGCGCGATCCCGGGGCAGGCGGCTCCCGACTGGGCTACGCTTGACACCCGTGCGCGCAGGCCACGATGGCCCGCGGAAAATTCGCAATCTCACGAAAGCGGGCGATCGAACGTGTCGAGCCAGGTGACCGGCGTCGGGCTGTCGAACGACGGAGAGTTCGGGGCCAACGAGTGGCTCGTCGAAGAGCTCTACGAGCAGTTCAAGGTCGACAAGAACTCCGTGGACAAGGCGTGGTGGCCCGTCCTCGAGACCTACCATTCGACGCTGACGACGTCGACGGATGCCGCGCCCCCCGCCGCGCCCGCGGCCCCGCCGGCCGCCGCAGCGCCGGCCGAGCCGAAGCCCGTCACCGCGCCGATCCCGGTCGTGGGAGCCGCGCCCGTCGCGCGAACGACGACGAAGCCGGCGGCGCCGCAGCCGATCCCGGCTCAGGCGCCCGACGTGAAGACGCAGGCTCCGACCGAGTCGGCCGAGGAGGACAAGGTCACCGTCCTCAAGGGCATGACGAAGACCCTCGCGTCGAACATGGACGACTCGCTGTCCGTTCCGACCGCAACGAGCGTGCGCACCGTCCCGGCCAAGCTGATGATCGACAACCGCATCGTCATCAACAACCACATGGCCCGCACCCGCGGCGGCAAGGTGAGCTTCACCCATGTGATCGGCTGGGCCCTGATCCAGGCGCTCAAGGAGTTCCCGAGCCAGAACGTCTTCTACGCCGAGGTCGACGGCAAGCCCGCCGTCGTCGCTCCCGCGCACATCGGCCTCGGCATCGCGATCGACCTGCCCAAGCCCGACGGCACGCGAGCGCTCATGGTGCCGAGCATCAAGCGCGCCGACACCCTGAGCTTCAACGAGTACCTCGTCGCCTATGAGGACCTGGTCAAGCGCGCGCGCGACAACAAGCTGACCGCCGCCGACTTCCAGGGAACCACGATCTCGCTCACCAACCCGGGCGGCATCGGCACCGTGCACTCGGTGCCGCGCCTGATGAAGGGCCAGGGTGCGATCATCGGCGCCGGCGCCCTCGAGTACCCGGCGGAGTTCCAGGGCGCGAGCGAGAAGACGCTCTCTGAGCTGGCGATCGGCAAGACGATCACGCTCACCAGCACCTACGACCACCGCGTCATCCAGGGCGCCGGGTCCGGCGAGTTCCTCAAGAAGGTGCACGAGCTGCTCATCGGGCAGCGCGGGTTCTACGAGAGCATCTTCGCGGCACTGCGCATCCCCTACAGCCCGATCCACTGGAACGCCGACATCAACGTCGACCTGTCCGAGCGCGTCGACAAGACGGCCCGCGTGCAGGAGCTCATCAACGCGTTCCGCGTGCGCGGACACCTCATGGCCGACATCGACCCGCTGGAGTACGTGCAGCGCACGCATCCCGACCTCGAGATCGAATCGCACGGGCTCTCCTTCTGGGATCTCGACCGCGAGTTCGTGACCGGCGGCTTCGGCGGGAAGCGCACGCTCAAGCTCCGGGACATCCTCGGGGTCCTCCGCGACTCGTACTGCCGCACCATCGGCATCGAGTACATGCACATCCAGGACCCCGCCCAGCGCAAGTGGTTCCAGGACAACTGCGAGGTCAAGTACCAGAAGCCCGGCCACGACGAGCAGCTGCGCATCCTCTCGAAGCTCAACGAGGCCGAAGCCTTCGAGACCTTCCTGCAGACCAAGTACGTCGGCCAGAAGCGCTTCAGCCTCGAGGGCGGCGAGTCGCTGATCCCGCTGCTCGACCGGGTGCTGCACGGTGCGGCCGCCGCCGGCCTCGATGGTGCCGCGATCGGCATGGCCCACCGCGGCCGACTCAACGTGCTGACCAACATCGCCGGCAAGACCTATGGCCAGGTGTTCCGCGAGTTCGAGGGCACGTCGCTCCCCGGCAACAAGCTCGGCTCGGGCGACGTCAAGTACCACCTCGGCACGGAGGGCACCTTTGTCTCCGACGAGGGCCACGAGCTCCCCGTCTATCTGGCCGCGAACCCCTCGCACCTCGAGACCGTCGACGGCGTGCTCGAGGGCATCGTGCGCGCCAAGCAGGACCGCGGACCCATCGGCTCGTTCGCGTGGCTCCCGATCCTCGTGCACGGCGACGCGGCCTTCGCGGGCCAGGGCGTCGTCGTCGAGACGCTGCAGATGTCGCAGCTGCGCGGGTACCGCACGGGCGGCACGGTCCACGTGGTCGTCAACAATCAGGTCGGCTTCACCACGCTCCCCATCGACGGACGCACCTCGGTGTACGCGACCGACGTCGCCAAGACCATCCAGGCCCCGATCCTCCACGTGAACGGCGACGACCCCGAGGCCGTCGTGCGCGTGGCCGAGCTGGCCGTCGAGTACCGCCAGACGTTCCACCGCGACATCGTCATCGACATCGTCTGCTATCGCCGACGCGGCCACAACGAGGGCGACGACCCCTCGATGACCCAGCCCCTCATGACGAACCTCATCGAGGCGAAGCGCTCGGTGCGTCGCCTCTACACGGAGGCACTCGTCGGCCGCGGCGACATCACCGAGGACGAGTACGAGCAGGCCAAGCGCGACTTCCAGGACCGCCTGGAGATCGCCTTCGCCGAGACGCACGCCGCCCAGACGGGCGCACAGGGCATCGTGTCGACCACCGCGCTCGTCGAGCCGGCCGTCGGCGAGCCCGACACCACGGGGGTCTCGGTCGACGTCGTGCAGGCCATCGGCAACGCGTTCGTGAACAAGCCCGACGGCTTCACCGTGCACGCCAAGCTCCAGCAGCTTCTCGACAAGCGCGCCGACATGAGCCGCAACGGCGGCATCGACTGGGCCTTCGGCGAGCTCCTCGCCTTCGGCTCGGTGCTCATGGAGGGCACCCCGGTGCGCCTCGCCGGCCAGGACTCGCGCCGCGGCACGTTCGTGCAGCGCCACGCGATGTTCCACGACCGCAGCAACGGCCAGGAGTGGTACCCCCTCGCCAACCTGTCGGAGAACCAGGGACGTCTCTGGATCTACGACTCGCTGCTCAGCGAGTACGCGGCGATGGGCTTCGAGTACGGCTACTCGGTCGAACGTCCCGACGCGCTCGTGCTCTGGGAGGCCCAGTTCGGCGATTTCGCGAACGGAGCGCAGTCGGTCATCGACGAGTACCTCTCGGCGGCCGACCAGAAGTGGGGCCAGCAGTCGAGCGTCGTGCTGCTGCTCCCCCACGGTTACGAGGGCGCCGGTCCCGACCACTCGTCGGCACGCATCGAACGCTTCCTGCAGCTGTGCGCACAGGACAACATGACGGTCGCCCGCCCCTCGACGCCTGCGTCGTACTTCCATCTGTTGCGTCGACAGGCCTACGCCCGTCCGCGTCGCCCCCTCGTCGTGTTCACCCCCAAGGCGATGCTGCGTCTGCGCGACGCGGTGAGCCCGGTGGCGGACTTCACCTCGGGTCGGTTCGAGCCGGTGCTCGACGATGACCGCGCGATCGACAAGTCCGTCGTGAAGCGTGTGCTGCTGCACTCCGGCAAGGTGCACTGGGATCTGCGGTCGGAGCTCGAGAAGAACCCGAACCCGGAGATCGCCCTGGTGCGCGTCGAGCAGTTCTACCCGACGCCGGTGTCCGAGCTCAACGCGATCATCGACAGCTACCCGAACGCCCAGCTGGTGTGGGTGCAGGAGGAGCCGGAGAACCAGGGCGCCTGGCCGTTCATCGCCCTGGAGGTCGTGAAGCACCTGCACGGACGCACGATCCGCTCCGTCACCCGTGCCGCCGCGGCGTCCCCCGCTGCCGGATCCGCCAAGGTGCACGCGGTCGAGCAGGCCAAGCTCATCGAGAAGGCCCTGACTCTCTGAGAGGGCCGTCACAAACAACGAAGCCCGCGGACGCACCCTGAGGTGCGGCATCCGCGGGCTTCGTCGTTTGTCAGTGGTGTGTCGCCTGGGCCGCGCGCAGCTGCGTCAGCACGAGGTCGCGCAACTCCTCCGGGGCCGACTCGCGGCATGCGCGGGCGACGACGTCCGTCAGGGTGCGGGCCACCAGCGCCTCGTCGGAGCAGGCAGGGCAGCTCTCGAGGTGCTGCCGGATGTCGGCGTGCTCCGTTGAGCACGCGGGTCGATCACGGTCTTGCACACTTCGTTCCGGAGGTACTCCTCCAGGTCACGCCGCGCTTTGTCGCAGCCGCAATCGCTCATTTCCCCACTCCCGGTGCCGCGGAGCCGATGCCCCGCTCCTGTGCATAGTCGGCCAACAGGTCGCGCAGCATGCGCCTGCCACGATGCAGGCGGCTCATGACCGTGCCGATCGGCGTCTTCATGATGTCCGCGATCTCCTGATACGCGAACCCCTCCACATCGGCCAGATACACGGCCAGGCGGAAGTCCTCCGGGATCGACTGCAGCGCCTCTTTGACGACGGATGCCGGCATCCGGTCGATGGCCTCGGCCTCCGCCGAGCGGGAGCTCGTCGCGGTCGTCGACTCCGCGCCGCCGAGCTGCCAGTCCTCGAGTTCGTCGATCGTGCCCTGATAGGGCTCGCGCTGCTTCTTCCGGTACGTGTTGATGTAGCTGTTGGTCAGGATGCGGTAGAGCCACGCCTTGAGGTTGGTTCCCTGCGTGAACGTCGCCCACGAGGCGAACGCCTTCACGAAGGTCTCCTGCACGAGATCGGCCGCGTCCGCAGGGTTGCGCGTCATCCGCATCGCCGCCGCGTACAGCTGGTCCATGAACGGCAGCGCCTGCTCCTCGAATTGGGTGCGCGCTTCCTCGGTGGTCGTCGCCTGCTCGGTCATCAGCGCAAAGTCTACGTCGGCGGCTTCCGGCGCACCCGTCGTGCGCTCGAGCATCGCGAGCATGCATCCTCCTTGCGCCCCGGGACCGATGCGAGGCGTTCAGTAGGCTAGAAACCGATGAGCGCGCCCAGCTATTCCCCAGCGTCACCGCCGTGGCCTGCGCCCGCGGCCGGTCGGCCGGTGACGGCGACCGTGAGCGTGCCGGGTTCCAAATCGCTCACGAACCGCGAGCTCGTGCTGGCGGCGCTCGCTGACGGCCCCGCGCTCGTCACGGCGCCGCTCCCGTCCGACGACTCCGCGCGCATGATCGATGCGATCGCGGCGCTCGGCGTCGGAGTCGCCAGCGTGCCCGGCTCGGGCCGGTTCGGCGACGATCTGCGCATCACCCCCGCCCGGCTCCACGGCGGTTCGATCGATTGCGGTCAGGCCGGCACCGTCATGCGCTTCATCGCACCCGTGGCCGGCCTCGCAGAGGGTGCCGTGCACCTCACGGCGCATCACAGCGCACTGCACCGCCCCATGGGTCCCCTGATCGAGGCGCTGCGCTCCCTCGGCCTCACCGTCGACGACGGCGGAACAGGGGCCCTTCCCTTCACGGTGCACGGCACCGGCTCGGTGCGAGGCGGCCGGCTCGAGATCGATGCGAGCGCGTCGAGCCAGTTCGTCTCGGGTCTGCTGCTGTCGGCCGCCCGATTCGATGAGGGCCTGCACCTCGTGCACCGGGGCGAGCGTGTGCCGAGCCTCCCCCACATCGAGATGACGCTCGCGTCGCTGCGTCACCGCGGCGTCGAGACCTCCTCCCCGCGAGAGGGCGAGTGGGTCGTCGCTCCCGGGCCGATCAGAGCGATGGATGTCGCGATCGAACCCGATCTCTCCAACGCGGCCCCCTTCCTCGCGACCGCGGTCGTGACCGGCGGCGAGGTGACGGTCACGGGGTGGCCGGAGGCATCCACTCAGCCCGGGCACCTGCTGCCCGAGCTTCTGGCGGCGTTCGGCGCCACCGCCACGATCGCGGGTGACGCCCTGACCGTCACGGGAACGGGCACGATCGACGGCGCCGACCTCGATCTGAGCGCGGTGGGCGAGCTCGCCCCCACACTCGTCGGCATCGCGGCGCTCGCCTCGTCGCCGTCGCGGTTCCGCGGGATCGGACACCTGCGCGGGCACGAGACCGACCGTCTCGCCGCGCTCGTGGCGAACCTCGCCGCGATCGGGGTGACGGCCTACGAGCGTCCCGACGGCATCGAGGTGCACCCCGGCGCCGCGCACGGCGGACTCTGGCGGGCGTTCCACGACCACCGCCTCGCGACGACCGGCGCACTGCTGGGCCTCGTCGTCGACGGTGTCGAGGTCGACGACATCGGAGCCACGGCCAAGACCCTCCCCCAGTTCGTCGACCTGTGGGCGGACATGCTCACGACGGAGCGCCCGTGAGCTGGCTCGACGACATCGATGACGATGACGAGCCCGCCTTCGACGAGAGCGACGTGCGGGTGCGGCCGAACCCCAAGGGCAACCGGCCGCGCACGAAGCGACGCCCCGCGCACGCGGATGCGGTGATCGCCCGCGTGCTGGGTGTGGACCGTGGGCGCTACACCGTGCTGATCGACGAGGACGGGCCGACCGAGCACGAGGCCCTCGCCGCCCGTGCGCGCGAATTGCGCTCGCAGCCGATCGTGACGGGCGACCGGGCCCGCGTCGTCGGAGATGTGAGCGGTGATGAGGGCACCCTGTCGCGCATCGTCGGCATCGAACCGCGCACGACGCTCCTGCGCCGCAGCGCCGACGACACCGATCAGGTCGAGCGGGTGATCGTCGCCAACGCCGACCAGATGGTCGTCGTTGTCGCCGCCGCTGATCCCGAGCCGCGCCCGCGTCTGGTCGACCGGTATCTGGTCGCAGCCCTCGACGCGGGCATCCGTCCGCTGCTCGTGGTCACGAAGACCGACCTGTCCGACCCGACGGACTTCCTCGCCCATTTCGAGGGGCTCGACCTCACGGTGTTCACGAGTGCCCGCGACGATCTGCCCGTCGCCGCCATCGGAGGCGAACTCGTCGGTTCCAGCACGGTGTTCGTGGGGCACTCCGGCGTGGGCAAATCCACGCTCGTGAACGCCCTCGTGCCGTCGGCGCAGCGCGCGACGGGTCACGTGAACGACGTCACGGGCCGCGGACGACACACCTCGAGCTCGACCGTCTCGCTCCGCTACGCCGGCGACGACGGCCGCGGCTGGGTCATCGACACCCCGGGAGTGCGTTCCTTCGGCCTCGGCCACGTGGATCCGGCCCACATCCTGCAGGCGTTCACCGATCTCGCCGAGATCGCGGCGGACTGCCCGCGCGGCTGCACCCACCTTCCCGATGCACCCGACTGCGCCATCATCGAGGCCGTCGCCGACGGGCGCCTCGGCGAGTCCGGAGCGGCCCGCCTGGACTCCCTCCAGCGCCTGCTCGAGACCTTCTCCGACCGCTGACGGTACGAAGACACCGGATGCCGCACCCCGGCGCCGCGCGGCATCCGGCGCCCGTAGGCTGGGGGCATGACGCAGCTTCAGCCCGGCGACGCCGCACCCGATTTCACGCTCGAGGATCAGAACGGCCGGTCCGTGTCGCTGAGCGGGCTGCGCGGTCGCACCGTGGTGGTCTACTTCTACCCGGCCGCCATGACGCCCGGCTGCACGACGCAGGCGTGCGACTTCCGGGACAGCCTGTCGTCGCTGCAGGGCGCCGGCATCGAGGTGCTCGGCGTCTCGCGCGACAGCGTCGCGAAGCTCGCCGAGTTCGCCGAGCGCGACGGGCTGACCTTCCCGCTGCTGAGCGACCCCGACCACGCCGTCCACGACACGTACGGGGCCTGGGGCGAGAAGATGAACTACGGCAAGGTCGTCGAGGGCGTGCTGCGCTCGACGTTCGTCGTCGGTCCCGACGGGCACCTGACCCACGCGCTCTACAACGTCAAGGCGACCGGACACGTCGCGCGCCTGCGCGGGCTCCTCGGCCTCGCGGCCTGAGCGCCGCGGAACCGCACGCCCCTCGCGGCGCAGAGCGACGACGGCGCGCAGCGCCGTGACGCCCGCACCGCGCCGCGCCGCGGCGACGGCACGCGAGGTCAGGCGTCAGCGGCGCGGCGACTCGTCGGATGCGACATCGAGCTCACGCCGGCGCCGCGCCGACTCGCGGGCGGCGAGCACGACGACCACGAACACGATCGCAGCCGGGATGCCGATCTCGACGCCGACGATCGGATGCGCGAACGTGCCCGTGGCCGCGCCGAGCGCGACGGCGACGACGAGGAGCTGGGTGACGATCGCACCGGAGCGCCCCCACGATCGATCGACCCACGTCGCGACCCCGAACGCGGCGACCGCGACGGCGCCCAGCACGATGAGCACGAGAAGCGCGATCGAGCTCGTCAGCGAGTCCGCGTCACCACCGATCAGCGCACTGATCTGCCACCCTGCGAGAGCGAGCAGAGCGACCGCTTCGAGACACACCAGCACCCCCGCGGCGACGGCGAACGGCTGCGGGCGCATGCATCCTCCTGAATGTTCCTGACGGTCGGATCCGCACCATCGCGCGCGTCTCGACTCGGACACGATCGCGTATGAGAGCCGGGAAACCCTTGATCAGGCTCAACCGTTGTGGAACGATAGACCTTTGTGTGATCCCACAGCGGCGTGGGGCGAGACAGATCTCGCACAACACTCAGGGTAACGGACTCGATTCGGCCCTGCGGAACCCACCCGAACTTCCTCCCCCGCTGTCATAGGAGCAACACAGTATGGATTGGCGTGACAAAGCCGCGTGCCTGACGGTCGACCCCGAGCTCTTCTTCCCGGTCGGCAACACCGGACCCGCCGTCGACCAGATCGAGAAGGCCAAGTCCGTGTGCGCGCGGTGCACCGTCACCGAGATCTGCCTGCAGTACGCCCTCGAGAGCGGCCAGGACTCCGGCGTCTGGGGCGGCCTGAGCGAGGACGAGCGTCGTGCGCTGAAGCGCCGCGCCGCCCGCGCCCGTCGCGCTTCCTGACCGCGCGCTCGCGACAGAGCGGATGCCGCGGCATCCGCTCTGCTCAGACGTCCCGTTCGATGTAGCGCAGCGGGATGTCGATGGTCACCTCGGTGCCGCTGCCCATGAGGGTGTGCCAGTCGATCGTGCCGCCGAGCTCGCCCTGGATGAGGGTGCGCACGATCTGCGTGCCGAGCCCGCGTCCGACCTGACCCTCGGGCAGACCGACTCCGGTGTCGCGGACGCGCACTTCGAGTCGCTCGTCGGTGCGATCCGCGCGGATCTCCACCTCGCCCTCCTCACGGTCGGCGAGACCGTGCTCGACGGCGTTCGTGACGAGTTCGGTGAGCGCCAGAGCGAGCGGCGTCGCGTACTCGCTCGGCAGGCGCCCGAAGGATCCTGTCGTCTTCGTGCGCGCGCGGGTGTTGGGGGCCGCGGCCACTTCGGCGACGAGCTTGAGCACACGGTGGAAGACATCGTCGAAGTCGACGTTCTGCGCGAGACCCTCCGACAGCGTGTCGTGCACGACCGCGATGGCGGCGACGCGGCGAGTCGCGTGGCTGAGCGCCTCTCGTGCCTCGTCGGAGTACGTGCGTCGCGCCTGGATGCGCAGCAGTGAGGCGACCGTCTGCAGGTTGTTCTTCACCCGGTGATGGATCTCGCGGATGGTCGCATCCTTCGTGATGAGCTCCTGCTCCTGGTGACGCATCTCGGTGACGTCGCGGCACAGCACGATCGCGCCGATGCGCACGCCGTGGTCGCGGAGCGGGATCGCACGGAGTGAGACCGTCACCCCTCGCGCCTCGATGTCGGTGCGCCACGGCGCCCGACCCGTCACGACGACGGGCAGGCTCTCGTCGAACTGCCGCTTCGCCGGCAGGATCTGCGTGACGACTTCGACGAGCGACTCGCCTTCGAGCTCGTCGTCGAAGCCCATGCGGTTGAACGCGGAGAGGGCGTTGGGGCTCGCAAAGGTCGTGACGCCGTCGACGTCGATCCGGATGAGCCCGTCGGGAGCGCGCGGTGCGCCTCGACGCGGCGAGGTGGGGGCGCTGAGGTCGGGGAACTCCCCCCACGCGACCATCCCGAACAGATCGTCCGCACAGTCGTTGAAGGTGATCTGCTGACGCGAGGGCGTACGGGCCTCGCCGAGGTTGGTGTGCCGGGTGAGCACGCCGATCACGCGCGGCGCGGCACCGGCGGCCGTTGTGCCGCGCACGATCGGCACCGCACGCACGCGCGTGGGAGTCTCCTCGAACCAGTCCGGTGACGCGGAGTCGACGATCCGGGCCTCGGCGAACGCGTCGCGGATCTGCGTGCGCCACTGCGGCCGCACCCGGTCGCCGACGATGTCACGGTAGAAGAGCGTCGCTGCCGAGCTCGGCCGGGTGTGGGCGACCGCGATGAAGGATTCGTCTTCCGTCGGCACCCAGATCACGATGTCGGCGAATGCCAGGTCGGCGAGCAGCTGCCCGTCTCCGGCGAGGCGATGAAGCCACTCGATATCGGCGGCGTCGTGGACGCCATGGGCCGTGACCAGATCGCTGAGGGTCGACACCTCACCAGCCTACGGCCCCGGCCGCCTCCTCCCGGTGGGGTGCGTGAAGGGCGACCCACGGCGCGAGGCGCGCACCGACAGCGCGTCGCACGGCCTGGACGAGGGCCGAACGGGGCGATGTCGCGGCGACCGGCCGCGCGAGCAGCAGCGCCCGATCGGCGGCGCGGCGGTCGTCGGGCAGGAAGGCGAGGTCACGGATGCCGAGATAGCGCTCGAGCGTGGAGCGCACCTGCCCCCGGGCGTCGACGCCGATCACGCCGCTGCGGACGCGGTTCGCGACCACCACGATGGGTGCGGCGCCCACACTCTCGTGCAGCTGATCGTAGGCGGCGACGAACCGCGAGACGCCGACCGGGTCTGCTGCGCAGACCGCCACGACGGCGTCGGCGCCGGCGAGCACGGCGAGGGCGGCCTGGTTGCGTCTCGGTCCGTCGATGACGTCGCTGACGATCTCCTCGTCACGCTCGAGTGGCGCCGCGATGTCGACGACGGTCGCGTCGGCCCAGGTGCGGCACGCGGCGAGCACCCCGGTGACGCGGGGCGCGGCGAGCTCGGGCCAGCGTGCGACACGGTTGATGCCCACGAGCACGTCGACCTCGCCGTCGGGGACATCGACGGCGATCGCGACGCGTTCGAGCTCGGCCGCGTCGACGCCGCCTTGGTCGTGCTGACGACAGGCGGCGGCGAGACCCGGGCCGTCGACAGGGAGCCCCAGCGCAACGGCGACACTCGGTGCGTGCGCATCGGCGTCGACGAGCGCGACCCGACGGTGGCCCCGCGCGAGCTCGGCGGCCACCTCGATGGCCACTGTGGTGCGACCGGGGGCTCCCGCGGGCCCCCAGACGGCGATCACGGGATGTATCGCGCTCGCAGCCGCGGGAAGAGCAGGCGTTGCGGCGAGCGCGGCGACGACCTCCTCCGCGTCGGCGTCCGCGGGCAGCGGCTCTCTCAGCCCGTACGAAGCGCACAGTCGCGCGAGGGCGACCCCGCGGCCGAGGGGAAGGATGCGCACGCCGAACCGATCGGCGAGGTCGACCGCGGGCCGGGTGAGCGTTCGACGGTCGCCGTCGAGCACGAGCGCGTCGGCGACCCCGAGCAGCTCGGCGACGGGATCATCGCCGACGCCCTGACCGAGCCGGCGCGCCGTGTGGTCGAGCGCACCGGGAGCGACGACGGCGATCACCGTCACCCCCTCCCGGCGGAGGTCGGCGGCCAGAGACTGCGCCCGGGGCTCGGAGAGCGCGAGAACGACGTTCACGGCGCACCGCCCGACGCCGGAACCACCGTGACCCGCGCGTCGTTGGCTGTCGCGGCGAGCACGTCGACGAGATCCGCCCGTGGCACCGAGACCTCGACGGCCGACCCCTGGCGGGATACCACCGCGTCGGAAGCGGGCAGCGCCACCACGATCGCTCCCGCGACCAGGATGCGCGGAGTGTCGTAGCCGCCGCCCTCGATCGCGGGTGCGGCCCAGACATCCACCGTCGATCCCACGCGCACCTCGCCCGGCAGGTCTCCCGCGGCGCGCAGCACGACCGTCGTCGCTGTGGCGCGCTCGGGTGCGCCGACGGCGGTGCGATGCACGAGCTCGCCGACCTCGATCGTGCGCGTCGCGACAGCGTCGGCGGCGAGGGTGTCGGCGAGGACGTAGGCATCGACACCGCTTCCGAGCACGACCTCCGCCGTCGTCGTGGCGTCGGCGCCGACGGCCTCGCCCGGGAGGATCGTCCGGGCCGCGACGAGCACGGTCGTCGACTGCCGCGCCGCGGCGATGACTCCCCAGACGCCGGCCACCGAGGCGAGCACGAGAGCGATGCCGAGCACGAGGCGAAGGTCGATGCGCGCTGTGCGGCGGGGGCCTCTGGCTGATCGGTCGGACGGCATGCGCACCATGGTCACGCAGGCCGGCGGGGTGCGACATCCGTTTTCCACAGTGCGCGCGAGCGGACGGCCCGGCCGGCGCCGGCGACGCGGATAATGGTGCTCATGCCCGAGTCTGCCCGACCTGGGGCGCGTCTGATCGCCCCCGCACAGGTCGCGTCGGCGCTGTCACTCAGCGTCGACGAGGTGATCGCTCTGGTCATCGACGGGCAACTGCGGGGCACGCGCGTCGGGGTTCCGGCGCAGTGGCGTGTGGAGGAGGACAGCGTCACCGATTACCTCGACGACCGCGCCGAGGAGTCCCGCCGCATGGCGCTGTGGCGGGAGTCGAACGCGGCGAGCTTCCCGGAGCTGTGGGGCAGCGGGCGGGTACGCAACCCCGACTGAGTCGGTCGGCCATCGTCAGAGGTCGAGGTCGCCGACGACCCGCGCGAGTCGCACCAGAGGGACGACACGGATGTCGCCCACCGCCTCGCGGCGAGACTGACCGGCGTCGTGCACGGCGAGGTCGAGATGGTCCGTGCCGACGCGATCGATCGTTCCGGTGACGATGTTCCCGTCGAGATCCCAGACCCGCACCCCCACCCGGCGGCGGCCGAGCTCACGCAGCATCCATGCAAGGCCCATCCGGGCGCGGAGGGGTCGGGGGGCGCTGATCTCGCGCACGCTGTCGGCGATGGTCACAGCCGGCAGGTCGATGCGGACGATCGCCCCGACCGCGACGAGCGAGAGAGCGGATGACTCGTCCTCGATCGCCGCCCAGTCGGGGCCGGCGAGCACGAGGCGGCCTCGCACCGGCGCCGCACCCGCCAGCCACAGCGCTACCGCGGCGCGCACCTCCGCGAGAGCGGAGAGTCGGTCGGTGAGGGCGAGCTCGGCGATGCGGACGCGCTCGGTCTCCGTGGCCGCGAGACGGCGCTCGGCCTGCGCCTGCGCGGCGAACTGCAGCTCGAGCTCGGAGAGGAACGGGTCCCAGGTCACCCGCGCACGCTAGCGGCCGCGGGCGCCGGGAAGGCCGCGGCATCCACAGTCGAGCCGCCCCGACACGTGCGCGCAGCAGCGCCGGACGCGCCCACGACGGCCTCTATGAGAGGACTCTCATCGACAAAGGCGCCACATGAGAGCACTCTCATCCACTCTATGAATCGCCTGTGCTCAACTGAAAACGACCAGCAGTTACCCCCGTTTCATGAGCGAGGTCGAGATGGCGATCACCTTCACCGGCGCACGACGCGCCGCTCCCCCGGCAGGCCGCGTCGACGCGGGCGACGACTTCGCCCCACGCCCCACGAGCGCCGCCGAGCTGCCGGCGCCGGAGCCGATCCTGCACAACCTGTCGGTCGGAGTGCTCGAAGTGTTCGCGGGAGTGCGCGACGTCGAGCAACTCGCGCGCTGGCTCACCGAAGACGCCTACCGCAAGCTGCTGACCCGCGCCAACCTGGCGGCCCGCGCCCGCAGCGCCCGCGGCGTCGCGCCGAGCCGCCCCGTGCACAACATCATCCGCGTGCACCAGTCGAGCCCTGCCGACGGCGTCGTCGAGGGCGTCGTGATCGTGCGAGGCCCCGCCCGCACCCGGGCGATCGCCCTTCGACTCGAAGGCGTCGACCACCGCTGGCGTGCGACTTCGCTCGCGCTCCTCTGAACGACGATCACCCCCGTCGCTCTTCCGCGGCGCCCCGGCTCGGCCATCGCCGGCCCCGAGGGCGCCGAGCCATCACTGGCGGTACGACGAGAGGAAGTTGCCGAGCCGCTCGATCGCCTCGACCAGCACGCGTGTCTCCGGAAGCGTCACAATGCGGAAGTGATCAGGGTCGGGCCAGTTGAATCCCGTGCCCTGCACGAGCAGCACGTGCTCGGCGACGAGGAAGTCGTAGACGAACTTCGCGTCGTCGTGGATCTCGTGCACCTCGGGATCGAGGCGCGGGAACGCGTAGAGCGCACCGGCCGGCTTCACGCAGCTCACGCCGGGGATCGACTCGAGCGCCTGCCACGCGGCATCCCTCTGCTCGTGGAGTCGCCCCGCCGGGGCGATCAGCGCGTCGATCGACTGCACTCCGGACAACGCCGCCTGCACGGCATACTGCGCGGGGACGTTCGGGCACAGCCGGGTGGACGCGAGCAGCGTGATGCCCTCGAGGAAGCCCGCTGCGTGAGACTTGGGACCGGTGATCACGAGCCAGCCCGAGCGATAACCGGCGACACGGTAGGTCTTGGAGAGGCCGTTGAACGTCAGGCAGAGCAGGTCGGGGGCAAGAGTCGCGAGCGGCGTGTGCACCGCATCGTCGAAAAGGATGCGGTCGTAGATCTCGTCGGCCAGCAGCAGGAGGGAGTGCTCCCGGGCGACCTCGACGATCTGGGAGAGCAGCTCGGGCGAGTAGACCGCACCCGTGGGGTTGTTCGGATTGATGACGACGATCGCCTTCGTGCGTGGCGTGACCTTCGCGCGGATGTCGTCGATGTCGGGCTGCCAGCCGTTCTGCTCGTCGCAGCGGTAGTGCACGGGTGAGCCGCCGCCGAGGCTCGTCATCGCCGTCCACAGCGGGTAGTCGGGGCTCGGGATGAGCACCTCGTCGCCCTCGTCGAGCAGCGCCTGCATCGTCATGGTGATCAGCTCGGAGACCCCGTTGCCGAGATAGACGTCGTCGGGATCGACGTGCGGGAACCCCGGCACCTGCTCGTAGCGCGAGACGATGGCGCGGCGGGCGGACAGGATGCCGCGGCTCTCGGAGTAGCCGTGGGCGTGCGGTACGGCCTCGATCATGTCGCGCACGATCTGGTACGGCGCCTCGAAGCCGAACGTGGCCGGGTTGCCCGTGTTCAGCTTCAGGATGCGGTGGCCGTCGGCCTCGAGCCGGTCGGCCTCGACGAGAGCCTGACCACGGATCTCGTAGAGGACATCCTTGAGTTTGCGGGACTGATCGAGGGGGCGAAGCGGGCTCACCGGTTCAGGATAGACCCGACCCCGACAAGCCAATCGACCCCCGGTGGCCTGCACCGGGGGTCGATCGCGTCGGGGGGCGCCGGGCTACTTGTTGCGATCGGCCGCGCGACGCTGGGCGCGGTTCTGCGGCGCCGGCGTCTGCTGCTCGGGGGCGACCCGCTGACCGAACGCACCGCGCGGCGCCTCGGCGGCGGGTGCGGGGGCCTGGGCCGGAGCAGATGCCGCGGCACGGTCGCGCGCGCGCCCGGTCGCCGCCTTCTGCACCTGACCGCGGTCGTTGCGCACCTCAATGTCGCCGTCCTCGGTGGGAGCGGAGTACTCGAGACGCTGGCCCTCGAGCGCCGGGGTGTCAAGACCCTTCGCCGCGACCTCGGTCTGCTCGTCCTGGCGTCGCACCTCGACCTCGAGGTTGAAGAGGAACCCGATCGACTCCTCCTTGATCTGTCCCATCATCGACTGGAACATCTCGAAGCCCTCGCGCTGGTACTCGATGAGCGGGTCACGCTGCGCCATCGCGCGCAGTCCGATGCCCTCCTTGAGGTAGTCCATCTCGTAGAGGTGGTCGCGCCAGCGGCGGTCGAGCACCTGCAGCACGACTCGACGCTCGAGCTCCCGCATCGCCGACGAGCCGAGAGTGCCCTCGCGCTTCTGGTAGGCGATGACCGCGTCACTGCGCAGCTCGCGCTTGAGCCCCTCCGCCGTGATGCGTCCCTTCTCCCCTGCCTCTGCGACGACCTCGTCGATCGTGACGCTCACGGGGTAGATGGTCTTGAGTTCGGTCCACAGCGCATCGAAGTCCCATGCCTCCGTGTGCCCACGCGACGTGTGGTCGTCGACGATCGCGCCGACTGCGTCGTCGAGGAACTTCTGCACCCGGTCGGCGATGTTGTCGCCCTCGAGCATGTGCCGGCGGTCGGCGTAGATGGCCTCGCGCTGGCGGTTGAGAACGTCGTCGTATTTGAGCACGTTCTTGCGCATCTCGGCGTTACGGGCCTCGACCTGTGCCTGGGCGCTCTTGATCGCGCGCGACACCATGCCCGACTCGATCGCGACGTCGTCGGGGAAGTTCGTGCGCGCGAGGATCGCCTCGGCCGCGCCGGACTGGAACAGACGCATCAGGTCGTCGGTGAGCGAGAGGTAGAAGCGGCTCTCGCCCGGGTCACCCTGACGACCCGAGCGACCGCGCAGCTGGTTGTCGATGCGACGGGACTCGTGCCGCTCGGTGCCGAGGACGTACAGTCCGCCCGCCTCGATGACCTTCTCGCCCTCGCCGGCGACGACGTCGCGCACCGCGGTGTAGACGCCCTCCCACTCGGCCTCGTAGGCCTCTGGGGTCTCGACCGGGTCGAGGCCCTTCTCCTTCATCTGCTGCACGGCGAGGAACTCCGCGTTCCCGCCCAGCATGATGTCGGTGCCGCGGCCGGCCATGTTGGTGGCGACAGTGACCGCCCCGAGGCGACCGGCGCGGGCCACGATCTCGGCCTCGCGAGCGTGATTCTTCGCGTTGAGCACCTCGTGGCGCACGCCCTTCTTGGCGAGGAGGCGCGACAGGTACTCACTCTTCTCGACGCTCACGGTGCCCACGAGAACCGGCTGCCCTGCGGCGTGCCGCTCAGCGATGTCTTCGACGACCTGGGCGAACTTGGCCTGCTCGTTCTTGTAGACGAGGTCGGGCTTGTCCTGACGGATCATCGGCTTGTTCGTGGGGATCGGGACGACGCCGAGGTCGTAGGTCGACATGAACTCGGCCGCTTCGGTCTCGGCGGTACCGGTCATACCCGCGAGCTTGGCGTAGAGGCGGAAGTAGTTCTGCAGGGTGACGGTCGCAAGGGCCTGGTTCTCGGCCTTGACCGGCACCCCCTCCTTCGCCTCGATGGCCTGGTGGATGCCCTCGTTGTAGCGACGTCCCACGAGGATGCGGCCGGTGTGCTCGTCGACGATCATGACCTCGTCGTTCATGACGACGTAGTCCGCATCACGCTTGAAGAGGGCGAGCGCCTTGATCGCGTTGTTGAGGAACGAGATGAGGGGGGTGTTCGCCGACTCGTAGAGGTTGTCGATGCCGAGATAGTCCTCGACCTTCTCGATGCCGGGCTCGAGCACACCCACGGTGCGCTTCTTCTCATCGACTTCGTAGTCGACGCCCGACTCGAGGGTGCGCACGACCTTCGCGAACTCGCCGAACCATCGGTTCGCCTCGCCCGACGAAGGGCCCGAGATGATGAGCGGGGTTCGCGCCTCGTCGATGAGGATCGAGTCGACCTCGTCGACGACCGCGAAGAAGTGACCTCGCTGCACGAGATCCTCCTTCTGCCACGCCATGTTGTCACGCAGGTAGTCGAAGCCGAACTCGTTGTTCGTTCCGTAGGTGATGTCCGCCTCGTACTGCTGGCGGCGCACCTCCGGCGTCTGACCCGAGACGATCGTGCCGGTGGTCATGCCGAGCGCGCGGTAGACGCGACCCATGAGCTCGGACTGATACGACGCGAGGAAGTCGTTGACGGTCACGACATGGACACCCTCACCGGCGATCGCGTTGAGGTACGCAGCGAAGGTCGCCGTCAGAGTCTTGCCCTCACCGGTCTTCATCTCGGCGATGTTGCCGAGATGGAGTGCCGCGCCGCCCATGATCTGCACGTCGTAGGGACGCTGACCGAGGGTGCGCCGGGCGGCTTCGCGCACGGCGGCGAACGCCTCCGGCATGAGCTTGTCGAGCGTCTCGCCCTGCGCATAGCGTCCGCGGAAGTCGGCGGTCTCCTCGCGCAGCTCGTCGTCGGTGAGCTGCGCGTACTCGTCTTCGAGCGCGTTCACGGCTTTCGCCACCTGCTGGAGTCTCCGCAGCACACGGCCTTCGCCGGCGCGGAGCAGCTTCTCAAGAGGATTGGCCACGGAACATCTCCATCTGGTCGGGTGCGGCGCACGCGCCGGCCCGAACGCTCACCGCGCCCGGGCATACGTCCCCATGTTATAGACCCGTGACTTTGAAGGGGGCTGGGTGAGGGCACTCGGGGGCGCGGCATCCGATCTTTGCATTCCCGGCATGTATATACTCAGCAATTACATACGCGGAAATCAGAAAGGTGGCCCGGATGTCGGTGCGTCAGAGTCTGCTCGCGATCCTCGACCAGGGAGCCTGCTACGGCTACCAGCTGCGCGCGGAGTTCGACCGCCGCACCGGCGGGACATCCCCCCTGAACGTCGGTCAGATCTACAACACGCTCGAACGCCTGGAACGCGAC